>JALZLU010000097.1 GCA_030858685.1 Chloroflexota bacterium
GTTCGCGGCAACGAGGGCAACCCCGCCTGGCGCAACCGTTCCTCGATGGGCGGTCGAGCGGCTGGGGCGATCACGCCGAGCGCAGCCGCTCGCCGAAGCCCAGTCGTCGCCCGGCTCGCTCGCCTCCGGAGGCGCGAGACAGATCGTGACGGGCGCGCGCCATGCGCAAGGGCAGGTCCGAGGCGAGCAGGCCGGTATCGCCCAGACATTCGCTGGCACGTTCGGCGGCCACACCGTGCAGGTACACCGCCAGGCGCGCCGCATCGTACGGCTCGGAACCCTGCGCCAGCAGGGCCCCCACGGACCCGGCCAGCACATCGCCCGTGCCGGCCGTAGCCAGCGCCGGGTTCTCGAAGGACGCGCGCGCCGACCGCCCGTCGCCAGCCGCGATGACCGTCCCCGCGCCCTTCAAAACGACCACCTGGCCCCAGCGAGTGGCCGCCGCGCCGGCGCGCGCGGTTCGCTCAGCGTCGTCGTCACTTAGGTCCGCGCCGTCCAGTCGCGCGAACTCGCCCGGATGCGGCGTCAGGACGACACGCCGTGAGACGTCGGTCCACCACTCGGTGGTGTCCGCCAGCACGTTCAGCGCCTGGGCATCGACCGCTGCTGGTGGTCCATCCTGACGCAGCAGGGCCAGGACGAGGGCAGCCGTGGCATCCCCCGGTCGCAGGCCGGGGCCCAGCAGCAGCGCGTCCGCATCACGTCCCCCGATCGCTTCCGCGGCAGCTTGGGGCTCGACCTCCATGGGGCCCCTCTCGGGAAGGCCCATCGTGATGGCTTCTGGCACCCGGCCGGCCGCCAGCGGCTGGAGTGACTCCGGCAGCGCCAGGCAGACCAGACCCGCGCCGGCGCGCGCCGCCGCCTGGGTGGCCAGCAGCGCGGCGCCCAGGTAGTCGAGCGACCCGGCCACGATGATCAGCGTGCCGTGACTGCCCTTGTGCGCGCGCCCATCGCGGCGCGGGATGAGCGAGGCCACCGACCGATCGTCGAGGACGAGCGGAGCGGTCTGCGACGGCTGGGACGCACTCACCTCTTCTCCTCAGCGCGCATCCGCTCCATGCGCGCCAGGATGGAGCGCTCGCGATCGTCGAGACGCGCTTCCATGTCGACCGGGAAGACGAAGCTGCCGCCCTGCGTGCGGATGCCGAAAGCGATGGCCACCGCGTAGTCGCGCTCATGGCTGATCGAGACGGCGATGCGGGTCATGCCCAGCTGCTCGGCGCGCCGCAGTGCCCGCTCGTGCAGGCGCACCGTGGGCTGGCCGGTGGGCAGGCGCACGATCTCGATCTCCCGCCAGCCGACACCCCGCACGCCCAGTCCCAGGACCTTGCTCACCGCCTCCTTGGCCGCCCAGCGTCCGGCCAGCGTCTCCGGTCGGGCGCGCACATAGCGGTACTCGTCCTCGGTCAGGATCCGCCGCTGGAACCGCTCGCCGAAGCGCTGCAGTGCCGCCGCGATGCGCTCGACCTTGATGATGTCGATGCCCAGCTCGGTCGTGCCATCCGGCGCCGGGATGCCCGCGGCCACGGGCGGCTACTCGACCGTGACCGACTTGGCCAGGTTCCTTGGCTGGTCGACATCCGTGCCGCGCGCCACCGCCATGTGATAGGCGAAGAGCTGCAGGGGGATGGCCGCCAGGACGGGGCTCAGCGCCTCGAGCGTGTCCGGCACCCACAGGATGTCATCGGCCAGGTCCAGCATCGCGTCGTCACCGTGCGTGGCCACGGCCAGCACCTTGGCGTCGCGTGCACGACCTTCCATCACGTTACTGATGAGCTTCTCCTGGAGCGTCGAGCGGGTGGCGATGGCCACCAGCGGCACCTCAGCATCGAGCAGCGAGATGGGACCGTGCTTCAGCTCGCCCGCGGCATAGCCCTCGGCGTGGACGTAGGAGACCTCCTTGAGCTTGAGCGCCCCCTCCAGCGCCACGGGATAGGTCACGCCACGGCCCACGAACATGAAGCCCCGCGAGTTGACATAGCGGCGCGCCAGTTCGCGGGCGTTGCCGGCCATGGCCAGTGCCTGCTCGGCCTTCTCGGGCAGCTCGCGCAGGGCGCGCACGAGCTCCCGCTCCTTCGCCGGATGGAGCACGCCACGTGCCTTGGCCACGGCCGCCGCCAGGACGATGAGCGTGGTCACCTGCGTGGCGAATGTCTTGGTGGCGACGACCGCGATCTCCGGCCCGGCTTGCAGGAACATCACCGCATCCGCCTCGCGGGTGATGGCCGACCCGACCGTGTTGGTCACCGCGATGAGCGTGCAGCCCCGCTGCCGCGCGAGGCGCGCCGGAGCGATGGTGTCGGCGGTCTCCCCGGATTGCGTGACAGCCACCACGAGCGTCCGGTCATCAAGCGGCGGCGGGCTGTAGCGGAACTCGGAGCCGATGTTCCAGCGCGCTGGCAGGTCCGTCCATTCCTGGAAGACGTAGGCCGCCACGGCCGCCGCGTAGTTGGCGCTACCGCAGGCTACGAACTCCACGCGTCCGGCATGCCGGATGGCGTCCATCACGGGCTCCAGCTCCTCGGCGCGGATCTCGTCGTCATGCAGCCGCCCCGTCACCGAGGCTCGGATGGCCTGCGGTTGTTCGTGCATCTCCTTGAGCATGAAGTGCTCGTAACCGCCCTTTTCGGCGGCCTCCAGGGTCCAATCGATGTCGCTCACGAGGCGCTCGCGGGGAGAGCCGTCGACGGCGGTGATGGTGACCGACGCGGAGTCCAGATCGGCCACGTCGCCCTCCTCAAGGAAGATGACCCGCCGCGTATGGGCCAGGACCGCCGCGACGTCGGAGGCGAGGAAGTTCTCGCCCTCACCCACGCCCACGATGAGCGGCACGTTCATGCGCGCACCGATCAGCCGGCCGGGCTCACGCTTGTGCAGCACGGCCACAGCGTAGGCCCCGTGGGCCTGGCGCAGGGCAGCCCGTACGGCGTCGGCGATGTCGCCCTGGTAGGCCTCCTCCACCATGTGGGCGAGGGCTTCCGTGTCGGTATCCGAGTCGAGGCGATGTCCCCGAGCCGCCAGGCCGTCGCGCAGCTCCTTGAAGTTCTCGATGATGCCGTTGTGGATGACCGTGATCTCGCCGGTGCAGTCCATGTGCGGATGTGCGTTGAGGTCATTGGGCCGGCCGTGCGTCGCCCACCGGGTGTGCGCCAGGCCCACTGCTGCGGATGGCGTCGAGTCGAGGAGAGCCGTACGCAGGTTGGCCAGCTTGCCCGCTCGCTTCTCTACGAACATCTCGCCTGACGGCGTGACCAGGGCGATACCGGCCGAGTCGTAGCCGCGATACTCCAGGCGCGCCAGGCCCTCCAGCAGGATTGGCGCCGCTTCACGCGGTCCGATGTATCCGACGATCCCGCACATCCGCGCGTCCTGCCTCTCTCAGAGCCGCACCGGTCGGGCACGGCCGCCTAGTTTAGTCGCTCGCTGGCGAGACTCCCCAGGGCGTCGATCAGCGCGGTGATGCGCGCCTCGTCGTCGCCCTCGATCATGATGCGCAGTGCCGACTCGGTGCCGGATGGGCGGACGACGACCCTGCCGTGCCCGGCCAGTTCCGACTCCGCTGCACGGACCGCATCGGAAAGTGCTCGGTCAGCCTGCCAGCCTTCCTTGTGACGAACGGGGATGGTCCGTTGCTGCTGCGGGAAGAGCGGCACCCCCGCCGCGAGCTCTGATAGTGGCAGACCGCTGCGGGCCAGGATGGCCAGCACCTCCAGCGCCGTGACGATGCCATCGCCGCTGCGTGAATGCTCCATCACGATGACGTGCCCGCTCTTCTCTCCGCCCAGGCCGGCGCCTGACACGACCATCGCATCGTGGATGTGCTTGTCCCCCACTGGCGTGCGGACGACGCGTCCACCAGAGCGCTCGATGGCCGCCACGAGACCACCGTTGGACAGGACGCTGACCACGACCGTCTCCTCGGCCAGGGCGCCGCGTGCCAGGCGATCGAGGGCGAGGATGCCGATGAGTTGGTCCCCGTCGACGACCTCGCCACGTTCATCGATGGCCACGCAGCGGTCCGCGTCACCGTCGAGACAGAAGCCCACGTCCGAGCCGTCGCTGCGCACCAGCTCGGCCAGAGCCGCCGGCGCGGTGGCCCCGCAGTCGAGGTTGATGTTGGTGCCGTCGGGCTGGTCGAAGTGGACGTCCACCGCGGCGCCGGTGGCGGCCAGGATGCCCGGCGCCACGCTGCCGCCGGACCCGTTGGCGCAGTCAAGGGCTACGCGCAGGTCGCTCCGGACGGCGCGCGCCAGCTCCAGCCGGTGATCGACGTAGGTGTCGAGCAGGTGGCCCGCGTCCAGGGCCAGACCCACCCCCGCGTTCGACGGGCTGGCCAGCTCCTCGGCCCGCCAGACAAGGGCCTCCAGAGCGTCCTCGTCGCGATCGTCCAGCTTCAGGCCGTGGCCGTCCAGCACCTTGAGGCCATTGTCGTCCGAAGGGTTGTGGGAGGCCGAGACCATGATGCCCGCGCCGAAGGCGCCTGAGCCGGCCACCAGCGCCAGGGCCGGCGTGGGGCAGACCCCCAGGCGATGCACATCGGCGCCGGCCGAAGTGCCGCCGGCCACTAACGCGGCCACCAGCATGTCGCCCGAGCGACGCGTGTCCTGACCGACCAGCAGCGCTCCGCCGCCGCCCAGGAGCTGCGCAGCCACCGCTCGGCCCAGGGCATAGGCCAGCGGCGGGCGCAGGTCTGAATTGGCGACTCCGCGGATGCCGTCCGTGCCGAAGAGACGGGGCATCAGGGCGAAGGGAACGGGCCCGGCGAGGGCTGGATCCCGACCGGATCAGCGTTCGGCGAAGGGCCGGACGAGGGGGTCGGCGTCGGAGCGGGTGAGACTTGCAGGACGGGCGCTTCGCTGACGACCACTTCGACCACGGCCGGCTCCACCGACTGAAGCGTCATGCCCGGCGGCGCCTCGACCACGACTGGCAGCGAGTGGCTCCCGGCATCGAGCCCGGCCACCGAGACGGTCCCGAGGAGCGCGCCGGACCCCATCGCGGCCAGCGCGGGCAGCGTCCCGGAGAGCGTCACCAGCACGGAAGAGGCAGGCACGCTGTAGGCCAGGGCAGGATCGGTCGAGGTCAGCGTAAGTCCAGCCTGGACGGTTCGCGCGCCCTCGTCCGGAGCGATGTGCACGGTGACGCGGACGGTCTCCTGGCCGCTCACGTTGACCTGGGGCGGCAGGTCGAGCGCCGCGTCTATCTCGATGATGCCCGTCCTGCCCGTGATGTCGATGGGCTCCGTGTCGATCAGACCGAGCGTGGCCACGTCCGTCTCGGCGCCGCTCACGGTCACGGTGATCGGATCGACCTTCACGGGGCGCAACGCGTAGCCTGGCTCCACTTCGCCCTCGACGATCGGTCGTACGGGCAGCGTGGCCGTCTCGATGCTGGGTGCCACCGTGATGCGCACGCGGACACGGGCGGGCTCGACCACCACGCCGGCCACGATGTTGCCCGAATCATCGAGGGGCTCGACGTCCACCTCCTCATCGATGTTGAGGGCACTGCCGTCGATGTTCACGCGGGCCATGGCCACACGCACACTGGACACCCGCGTACTGCCGCCGCGCAGCGTCACGACGGCTGGGTCAACCTGGGCTGGTCCCACGTCAAGCCGTTCGGGGATGATGCCGTCGTCGACGGTCACGGCCAGTTCATCCGTGACCAGGGGGTCGACCAGTACCTCCACGAACTCGGGTTGGAAGCCGACGATCTCCACGTTCGGATCGATGGCCTCCACCTCGACCTCCAGACGGAGCGATTCGCCGCCGGGCTTCACCTCTATGCCGGCCATGTCGACGAAGGCACGAAACGAGCCATTCGTCAGCTGGCTGGCAACGTCGAGTGGTGCGCGATACCGGATGTCCCTGGCTGGCACCGGGATGGAGCCCACGGCGGCGCCGGGGGGCGGAGCGATGATGTCGATGACGACCTGTCCTCGCCAGGTCAGTGTGCTCTCGGAGAGCACCAGGCCGCCGTAGAGGATCGTGGCCAGCGCGACCGCCCCGAGCTTGAGAGGCCAGTTGCGCAGCAGGAATGCGACCAGTCGCCTCATTCGATCCGACTCGTCGGTCCCCCGCCCGCGGGTGAGGCCGCGGGCGGACGTGCGGCGGACGGCACGCTGCCGGCTGAGGCGACGCTGGGCGGTGCCGATCCGTCGCCGGCGATGCGGGCCGCGGCGGCTCGCCGAGATCGCGATCGGCGAAAGCGGGAGCCTCGCTCCAACGCTCCGCGACCGACCGTCCGCGATACGGCCGCACGGCCGACCCGATCGCTCCGACGCAGCAGCGCCGTGAGCGCATTGCGGAGTCGCTCCTCATCCAGGTTGCGCAGGATGCGCCCACGCTCGACAAGGCTGACCGAGCCGGACTCTTCGCTGACCACGATGGCCAGCGCGTCGGTCTGCTCGGTGATGCCGATGGCGGCGCGGTGCCGGGTCCCGAAGCGCTCGCGGTGGACCGACGTCTCGGACAACGGCAGCACCACGCCCGCCGCCACGATGCGTTCCCCCCGCACGATGACCGCGCCATCATGCAGGGCGGCGTGGGGCGTGAATATGGAATGCAGGAGTTCCTGGGACAGGTCGCCGTGGACCATCACGCCGCCCTCGGCGGCATCCTCCAGACCGGTCTCGCGCTCGACCACGATGAGCGCCCCGATGCGACCCGCGGCGAGTGTCACGGCCGTCCGGGCCAACACCGCAGGGACGCGCCGAGAGTCGCGCTGGTTGGCGTTTCCGAAGACCCAGCCCATGGAGCCCACCCGACCGATGCGCTCCAGCGCCCGACGCAGCTCCGGCTGGAAGATGACGACGATGGCCAGGAGGCCGACCACGGCGCCGGCCTGCATGATGCCCGAGAGCAGTCGCAGCGCGAATGCCTGGGCCGCTACATAGATCACCAGCAAGAGGATGGCGCCGACCACCAGCCGCACCGCGCGCGTCCCCTGGATGAGGCTGAATAGCCCATAGATGAGGAGGGCGGTCAGGCCGATGTCGAGGAGCGCGATGGGCTCGATCTCGATCCCCTCGACCAGGTCCCGCAGCTGGTCGATCACGGTCCGATCGTAGCACGCAAGAGTGGCTGGGGCGGGTCAGCGGATCGGTCAGCCGGCGATGGCGGCAAGACGAGGATCGAGCTCGCGATTGGCGGCACACGTGGCGATGAGCGCCGCGCGGGACTTAGCATCCTGATCGAGCTCGAGCAGGCGGTCCAACAGCAACAGCCGCTCCACGGCCCGCTCGCGCCAGCCACACGCAAGATAGGTGCGCACCATGGCCAGATGGACGTCTGGCGAGCCGGGAGCCAGGGCCAGTGCCCGTTGGCAGGCGTCCGACGCGGCGTCCGTCTCCGACCGAGCCAGGTACAGGTCAGCGGCGACCACGTATCGCTCGACGGCTGAGGCCGTGTCGGACCCCTGTGCCGCAGCGGCTGACTCGATGAGCGCTTCCGGGCCGGCGCCGCGTGCTGCTTCTTCCGAAGCCGTCAGGGCATCGGCGCGCCGACTCGTGATGAGCGCATGGATGGTGGCCACGTGGGCCGCCGCCTCGGCCGCTTCCTTAGGGCGCCCCAGTGCGGTCAGCGCGGACACGCGTCCCTCATGCCCGGCCACTTCCTCGGGGGAACGGGCCACCGCGCGGTCGTAGGCCTGCAAGGCATCCTGCGGACGGCCCAGCTGGAGCAGCACGGAGCCGACGCTGAGGTGCGGCAGGGCGCGGTGGTCAGCCAGGGCTGCCGCTTCGCTGTAGCGCTCGAGCGCGATCTTGGGCTTGCCGCGCAGCAGGGCCAGATGACCCTGCTTCAGGGCCTCCTTGTATCGCTCGAAGACGGGATCACTCATGGCGACCGCCCTGGCCACCGGGCAACGGGCCGTTGCGCGGCCCGGCCATCAGCGCTTGGTGTACTGCGGCGCCTTGCGCGCTCGCTTCAAGCCGAACTTCTTGCGCTCCTTCATGCGCGGGTCGCGCGTCAGGTAGCCCGACTGGCGCAGCGGCACGCGTGCGGCGTCGGGGTCCGACTGCAGCAGTGCCCGGGCGATGCCGTGACGGATCGCGCCGGCTTGTCCCTGGTAACCGCCGCCCTCGACCTTGACCATGGCGTTGTAGCGACCTTCGGTGCCCGTGACTCGGAAGGGCATCAGGATCTCCGCCAGGTTCACGGCGTTCCCGAAGTGATCGTCAAGGGTCCGGCCGTTGACCACGACCTCACCATCACCGGCCATGAGGCGGACGCGCGCGACGCTCGTCTTGCGTCGCCCGGTGCCAAAGAAGAAGGCCATCGGCGTGCTCATCGGACCAAGTCTCCCGTCTCGGGCAGCGGCTGCGGCCCCTGCGCTTCATGCGGGTGCTCGGATCCCGCGTAGATCTTCAACTTGCGCAGCTGCTGGACGCCCAGCGTGGTGCTCGGCAGCATGCCCTTGACGGCGCGGCGGATGACCTCCTCGGGACGACGCGTGAGCAGGTCGCCCAGCGTCTCCTGCCGGAAGCCGCCGGGGTAGCCGCTGTGGCGGGCGTACACCTTCGTCTCGCGCTTGTCGCGGGAAACGGCGATCTTGCCGGCGTTCAGCACGATGACGTGGTCACCCGTGTCCATGTGCGTGGCATAGCCGGGCTTGTGCTTTCCGGCCAGCACCCGCGCGATGCGCGAGGCGAGGCGGCCGAGGGTCTGGCCTTCGGCGTCCACCACGAACCAGTGGCGTTCAATCTCACTCGCTTTGGGGCTGTAGGTCTTCGTCATCGTCATCCGTCGTCGCGTTCCTTCTGCCGGCCGCCGGCTCGAACCGCACCCTCCGCAGGCTCAGGCCGTGCGGTGGTGCGATCGCTCCGGCGAAGGCCCGTTCCTGCGACCGCAACGCGGCCGCCAGGTCCTCCGCGGTCGCCTCACCACGCCCGATGCGTAGCAGGGCGGCCACGATGCTTCGTACCATCTGGCGCAGGAACGCGTCCCCGACCACGTCGATCGTGATCGTCTGGCCGATCCTGCGGATCCGCACCCAGTGTAGGGTCCGGATCGCTTGTCGATGCCATCCGCCGAAGGCGGAGAAATCATGTCTGCCGATCAACAGCCGTGCTGCCGTGTCCATCGCCTCGACATCCAACGGTCCTCTGACCCAGAGCGCGAAACGCTCATGGAGCGGGCTGCGGGTACCGGTCCTGATGGTGTACCGATACTCCCGTTGCCGGGCGGCGTAGCGAGGCTGGAAGCCCAGCCCCACGCGGACCAGTGGCCCCAGGGCGATGTCCCGCGGGAGGATCGCATCCAGCGCCTGTCGGAGCTCCTCCCGAGGGAGTCGTCCCTGATACGTGAAGGCGATGACCTGCCCGCTGGCGTGGACCCCCGCGTCGGTCCGGCCTGCGCCATCGACCCGGATGCGACGTCCGTCCGACAAGCGTGCCAGCGCCGATTCGAGTTCTCCCTGCACGGTCCGGCCTTCGCGCTGCGACTGGAAGCCGCAGAACTCCGTGCCGTCGTATTCGACCCGTGCGCGGTAGCGCACGAGGCCGCCCTCTCGGGCAGCTGCTTGGCCCTTACTCAGACGAGCTCGAGCTGGACGATGGGCGCCGCATCCCCGGCCCGAGGGCCGAGGCGGATCACCCTTGTGAAACCGGAAGTGCGATCGCCGTAGCGAGCGGCGATCTCGTTCATCAGCTTGTCGATGACGAGCGGCTCATTGGGCATCTCGGAGATGATGCGCCGGCGCGAGGTCAGCGAACCTTCCTTGGCCAGGGTGATCATCCGCTCGACCTGACCGCGGACCTCCTTGGCCTTGGCCTCGGTGGTACGGATCTGCTCGTAGCGGATGACCGCCACGATCAGGTTGCGATAGAGCGCCTTGCGCGGTGCCGTCTTGCGACCGAGCTTGCGTCCGTCGATGCGGTGGGCCATGGCTCAGGCGTCCTCGTCCTCATCGTCATCGAAGTTCGCCAGCTCCTCGCCATCGTAGGCGGTGGCGCCCTCCTCCTCCGGCGGCAGGAAGCCGCGCATACGGAGGCGCTCCTTCATCTCGTCGAGCGACTTCTTGCCGAAGTTGCGCATGCGCAGCAGATCCTCGTCCTGCAGGTGCAGGAGCTGACCGACCTTGACGATGTTGTTGCGCTTGAGGGAGTTGTAGGCGCGCATCGGGAGGTCGAGCTCCTCGATGGGCATGTCCAGCATGTTGGCGGGCAGCGAGGCCGCGCCGTTCATGGAGCGCTCCAGACCGACGAGCGCCTTGCCCGTGGAGGTGAAGAGGCTGAACTGCGCCACCAGGATCTCGGCGGCCCGGGAGAGCGCTTCCTCGGGCGGAAGCGTCCCGTCGGTCTCGATCTCCAGGGTCAGCTTGTCGTAGTTGGTCATCTGGCCCACGCGCGTGTTCTCCACGTGGTAGTTGACCTTGCGGACCGGCG
>JALZLU010000098.1 GCA_030858685.1 Chloroflexota bacterium
GCCTGGCGCATCGCCCTCAAGTACATGACGCCCGTGGTCTATCTGTCCGATGCATTCCTGGCCACCGGATCGGAGCCGTGGCGCATCCCGGAGGTGGCGGACCTGCCTGGCATCGGCGTCGACAATCACACGGACAAGGCGTCATTCCAGCCGTATCGACGCGACCCGGAAACGCTGGCTCGTCCCTGGGCGGTGCCCGGCACGCCCGGTCTGGAGCACCGCATCGGTGGACTGGAGAAGGCCGACATCTCAGGCAACGTCTCCTACGACCCGGAGAACCACCACAAGATGCAGCTGCTTCGTGCCGAGAAGGTGGCCGGCATCGCCAGGGACATCCCTGATCTCCAGGTGCACGGCCCGGCTCGCGGAGATCTGCTCGTCCTCGGCTGGGGTTCCACGTACGGCGCCATCCGCACGGCCGTGGAGCGGCTACAGGCCGCCGGACACAGCATCTCGCACGCTCACATGCGACACCTCAACCCGTTCCCGCAGAACACGGAGGAGGTGCTGCGCTCCTTCAAGACCGTGCTCATCCCCGAGATGAACCTGGGCCAGTTGCTGATGCTCATCCGTGCTCGTTACCTGATCCCGGCCATCGGTCTGGACAAGGTTCGCGGCAAGCCCTTCCGCATCGCCGAGATCGAAGAGACGGCCCTCCAGCTGCTGGAGGCGAGGTAGCCACCATGACCGATACCGTGACCCCCACCAACGGCAACAGCAATGGCAACGGCAAGGCGGCCACCGCCGACGTCGCCGTCGCCGATGCGCCACTCAGCCCGGAGAACGCGGCCATCATCAAGCTCTCCCGCAAGGACTTCGTGTCCGACCAGGAGGTGCGCTGGTGCCCGGGCTGCGGCGACTACTCGATCCTGGCCCAGACGCAGAAGGTGATGCCCGACTTCGGCTACCCGCGGGAGAACATCGTGTTCATCAGCGGCATCGGCTGTTCCGGGCGCCTGCCCTACTACATGAACACCTACGGCTTCCACACCATCCACGGCCGCGCACCGACGCTGGCCACAGGACTCAAGGCTGCGCGGCCGGACCTGATGGTGTGGGTCATCACGGGCGACGGCGACGCGCTCTCCATCGGCGGCAACCACGTGCTCCACTCCATGCGTCGCAACGTGGACATCCGGCTGGTCATGTTCAACAACCGCATCTACGGCCTGACCAAGGGCCAGGCCTCGCCCACCTCGGAGATCGGCAAGAAGACCAAGTCGACGCCGGCGGGCACCATCGACACGCCCATCATCCCGCTCTCCATCGCCCTGGCCGCCGAGGCCACCTTCGTGGCACGCTCGGTGGACACGCACACCGACCACCTCCAGGAGACCCTGGAGCGAGCGGGTCGTCACAAGGGCTCGGCCTTCGTGGAGGTCCTCCAGAACTGCAACATCTTCAATGACGGCGCATTCCGCGACTTCACCGAACGGGACGTACGCGAGGATCGCATGCTGGTGCTGCGCGACGGCGAGCCGATGATCTTCGGCAAGGATCGCGACCGCGGCATCCGCCTGAACGGCCTGCATCCCGAGGTGGTCCAGCTGGGCGACGGCGTGACCGAAGGTGACCTGCTGGTCCACGACGAGAACGCTGAGGAACCTTTCCTGGCCTACATGCTCTCGCGCATGGCCTATCCCGACTTCCCGGTCCCGGTGGGCGTCTTCCGGCGGGTCGAACGTCCCACGCATGACCAGCTGATGCTGGCCCAGGTGGACGATGCCGTCACACGCTCGGGCGAGGGCGACCTGCACAAGCTGCTGCACTCCGGCGAGACCTGGGTAGCGTCTTGATCTGCCCCATCTGCGGCCACGAGAATCTCCAGGGCGTCGACAACTGCGACAACTGCGGGGCGGACCTGCGCACCGTGGACATCCCCACGCCCGGCACGGGCTTCGAGGCGCGACTGCTCAAGGAGCATCTCGACGCCGTGGGCGCGGCCCCACCCTTGACGATCGCTGAAGATGCGCCGGTCGCTGAGGCGCTGCGCCTCATGCAGGATGGCCAGAACGGTTGCGTGCTGGCTGTTCGCGACGGCCGGCTGGTGGGATTGTTCACAGAACGTGACGCCTTGCTGAAGGTCGCCGGGCGACCGCTCGACGGGGTCCGCGTGGCGGACGTGATGACAGCCGATCCGGTGATGCTGCGACCCGAGGACAGCGTGGCCGTGGCACTCCACAAGATGGCCGTGGGCGGCTTCCGGCACGTGCCGCTGGTGGAGGACGGCCGGCCGGTGGGCGTGGCAACCGCCCGCGACCTGCTGCGCCACATCGACCATCTCCTTGGCTGAGCTCACACCTGCCGAGCAGGGCACCATCGCCGGCGGGGGCATCATCGCGGTCTTGGCCGACGACCTCATCTGGGCTTCGCGGCTGGTCGCGGCCGTGGAACGGACGGGCGTACAGGCCGCGCGTCTCTCTACAGAGGATCAGCTCGAGACGGTGCTGCTCGCGGCGGAGGAGGCCGAGCCGGTGGCGGACGACATCCTCTCCGTCAGACCGCCCCGGCTGCTGGGCGTCATCGTCGACCTGGGCGGGCGCCGCTATGACGGCACGGCCGCCGTCGCTCGCGCCGTAGCCGCCAGGCAGCGGGTCATCGCCGTGGCACAGCACGAGGACCTGGCGACGCGGAAGCGGGCCCTGGAGGCCGGAGCTCTGCGCGTCTTCTCGTACAACAAGCTCTTCACCGAGGGCCCTCAGGTCATCGATCGCTGGCTGTCCGCGGAGCAGGCGCCGGCAACCAGGTCGTGAGTCGATCCATCCGGCCGGAGCGCTACGCCCAACGGGTGGAGCGTGCCCAGTCAGTGGCTGCGGAGCGACAGGTCGGCGCGTTGCTCATCGGACCCGGGGCTGACCTGCGCTGGCTGATCGGCTACGAGGCGATGCCGCTGGAGCGTCTGACGATGCTGGTGGCGCCCGCCTCGGGTCGCGCCACTCTGGTCGTGCCGCGACTGGAGGTCGCCGCCGCGCGCGCCGCACCCGGCGTCGAGCACGGTGTGGTTGACCTGGCCTCCTGGGAGGAGATCGACGACCCGATCGATCTGGTCGCTCGCCAGCATGGCCTGGAGACTGCCGCCGGACGCGGCGCGCGCGTGCTCGTCTCGGACCGATTGGCCGCCACCTTCCTGCTGTCCATCCAGGCCCGGCTGCCGGCCGCCGCCTACGGCCTCGCTTCGGTGGTGCTCTCCGAACTGCGCGCGGTCAAGGACGAGGAAGAGATAGGGCTCCTGCGCCGCGCCGCACAGGCTGCTGACCGCACGGTGGCCGCCATCTGCGCCGGCCGTCTGGTGGCTCGGACCGAGGGGGATGTGGCTCGGGAAGTGCGCGAGCGCCTGGTCGCCGAAGGTCATGACGAGGCGGCTTTCTGGATCGTGGCCAGCGGCCCCAACAGCGCCTCGCCGCACCACGGTGCCGCCGACCGCGTGATCAGCGCCGGTGAGCCCATCGTGCTGGACATCGGCGGGCGCATCGAGGGCTACGGCTCGGACATCACGCGGACCCTCTGGCCGACCGGCGGGGACGAGTCGCGCGGCCCTGACCTGGAGTATCGGACCCTGTTCGGGATCCTTGAGCGGGCACAGGCTGCGGCCAGCGCCGCGGCCGTGGTCGGCGCGACCGGGGAGGAGGTCGACATGGCTGCGCGGAGCATCATCACGGAAGCGGGCTTCGGCGACGCGTTCATCCACCGGACAGGGCACGGCATCGGGCTGGAGGGCCACGAGGAGCCCTACCTTGTGAGCGGCAACCAGAGACCGTTGGTGGCGGGCAACTGCTTCAGTACCGAGCCGGGCATCTACCTCGAGGGTCGTCACGGCGCCCGCATCGAGGACATCGTAGTGTGTCGCGCGGAGGGACCTGACGTCCTCAACGCGGCGCCACGCTGGCTGGCGGTCGTCAGTGGCGTCTGACCACGTGCGAGGCCTTGCCAGCCGGCATGCCCGGCAGCCGGGTGTATCATCGGGCCTCGCCGTCCCCTGATCGGACGACCTCGGACCTATGATCGAATATCACATCCGGCGAGCGCCCACCGCCGAGGCACGCAGTACCGGGCTCAGCGCGCAAGAGCGTCGAGGCCACGCGCGGCAGTGCTTCACAGGGGCTCTCGCTCAAGCTGAACCATGAGCCGTCGCCTCGCTCGCCGTCGCGGTGCTGCGTCAGCGCCACCGCGCCCTACCCGCTTCACGGGCCGACCGGATCCGCGGCGACCAGCCAGCGCGACCGACGCGGCGGGGGACACCGGCGCACACGGTGGCGAAGGACTTCCGCACGCGGAGCCGCGACCGCCCGCTCCCACCGAAGTGCCGGGCGAGCTGCCGTCTCCCCCGTTCGCGGTGATGCCCGGGGAGCGCATCAGCATCGCTCGCGTTGGGTCTCCAGCGCCGCAGCCGACGCCAGCGCCGCAGCCGACGCTTTCGCTGCAGCCGACGTTTTCGCTGCGGCCGGCGCCGACGTCGGCGGAGGGGTTGGATCACCCCGCCACCGTCGGCCCCCCTTCGATGGCGCACGACGGCGGTTCATGCACCTCCGCCCAGCTGCGTCGCTTCATCAAGTCCCGTCCGTATGTGCCGATGCACGAGCTGCGCCGTCGCTTCGAACTGAACGGTGGCGCCGACGACGTCACTGCCGTCCAGACTCCCACCGGATTGGTCTACGTTGGCCTGCCAAGTCGCGAGTCGCACTTCATCGCCGACCTCGTCCGCCAGGGCGACGTCGGTCTGGAGCTGTGCCGCGACCCGCGCGTGCCCATGGTCATGGGCGTCTTCGCTATCCGTCCTCTCACGCGCCACTAAGGCAGTAGGTCCCGAGTGACTGAGCGGCGGAGACAGGTCCCAATAGCAGCGGCCCCGCTTTAGGGTCTAGTTCCCGCGTCCCCTTCGTTCTTGCGCACGACCAGGAAGTGGGAGAGGCCAAAGCTGTGCAGCGGAGTGTGCTCCGCCGTGTAAAGGCCCCGCCGCAGCGCTCCACCCAGGATGCGGTGCCTGGCGGAAAGGTTGTCGAACCCCGGATAGATGACGCGGTGGTGCACCAGCTTCACGGGCAGGTCTCGGAACAGGCGCCGGAGCCCGCGCTGGGTGTACGCGCGCACGTGCGGTGCGAACCGATCGCGCAGCGGGTCCGGCAGCCAGTTGATGAGCGGGATATTGCCGAAGCGGTAACGACCGCGGAAGTAGGCGCCGTGCGTCTCGAAGGGATACAGGCGGTTGGGCGCGAAGTAGACCACGTGGCCGCCGGGCTTGGTGACCCGTACCGCCTCCTCGGTCGTCTTGCGGTCGTCATCGACATGCTCGATGACTTCATTGGCGAAGACCAGGTCGAAGTGATCGTCCGGGTACGGCAGCGCCTCGCCCTTGGCACAGATGATGTCGGGCAATTCGAGGCTGGCTTCCGCGACACGCTCTGGTTCGACCTCGATGCCGTGGACCTCATCGCTGAACTGGCGGAAGCGGCGCACGTACGTGCCGACGCCGCAGCCGATGTCCAGGACACGAGCGCCTTCGAGGGGCACGAACTCGCGCACCATCTCCAGACGACGATCCTGGCCGAAACGCCACGAGTAGGAGGGTCGTCCGCGTTCGATGGACGTCGGAGCGTGGCGCTCATCTGCGGGCTGGGGGCCGGTCGGCGTCTCCACATCGGCTGACGGAGCATGGGTCGACATCGCGGTCAACGGTACGCGAGAACTCACGATGGAGTCGGGGGGCGGGCCCGCCGCTCGCGCCCCGCCCCGCCGCCCCGCCCCGCCGCTC
>JALZLU010000100.1 GCA_030858685.1 Chloroflexota bacterium
GGGCCGCTGCTCGCCGACGGCGTGCGCTACACCGTGGCGTCGGCGGTCATCCTCGGTCTTGGCCTGATACTCGGCTTCCGTCCCGGTGCGGGCGCTGTGGGGCTGGCGGCCGGAGTGGGGCTCTTGCTGGTGTTCGCGTTCAGCCTGTCTTGGATCTGGACCCTGCTCGGGCTGGTCATGCGCTCGGACAACGCCCTGTTCGCCGTGAGCAACATGGTGATGTTCCCGCTCACCTTCGTCAGCAACGTCTTCGTTGGTGTCGAGACGCTGCCGGGCCGGCTCGCGGCCTTCGTCAACGTCAACCCGATCACCATCCTGGTCACCGCGATCCGCGGCCTCATGCACGGCGAGCCGGTCAACGGCGAGATCGGTGTGGTGCTCGCGGTCAGCGCGGGCTTGGTCGCGGTCTTCAGTCCGCTGACCATGGTCGTCTACCGCGGAAAGGAATGACCCCGAACCTCGGCTGACCAGCAATGCGAACCAAGCAAAGGGAGACAGGCATGTTTGAAGACGTCAAGGCATTCAGTGGCTTTTCCGTGGACGATGTGGCGGCGGCCAAGAAGTTCTACAGCGAGACGCTCGGTCTCCGGGTTTCCGAGGAGTACGGCATGCTGCGGCTCCACGTCGCTGAACACAGCGGCATCCTGGTCTACCCCAAGCCGGAGCACACGCCGGCGTCGTTCACCATCCTCAACTTCCCGGTGGACGACATCGACACCGCGGTCGACGAGCTGACCGCACGCGGCGTGCGCTTCGAGCGCTACGACGACTTCGCCCAGGACGACAAGGGCATCGCCCGCGGCGAAGGCCCGTACATCGCCTGGTTCACCGACCCCGCCGGCAACGTCCTGTCCGTGCTCCAGGAGCGCTGAGCCCACCGACGCCCACCCGTTGCGCGCGCCGGTTGGGAGGGAAGAAGCGATCGAGCCGAGGTCGAGGACCAGCCCGCCCGCTAGTGCTCAGTCGATCCAGCGCCGGATGATGTCGCTCATCGAGATGATGCCGACCGTCCCGCGCGCATCCACCACCACGACGTGCTGGAAACCGCCGCCTGTCATCGCCTCTGCGGCCTGCTTGAGCGACCAGTCGGGTGCGGAGAACGTCATCCCTGCGGACAGGTGATCGACCACGCGTTCCTTGTCCGGGTCCGTTCCAGCTGCCACCGTCTCCAGCAGCTCGCGGTCCGTGATGATCCCGGGGGGCGAGTTCGGCCGGCGCGACTCGACGATCGCTGCGCCCGTGCGCTGCTCGACCATCCGCCTGGCGGCTTGGCGAAGCGTCGCCTCTCGACCGATGGTGACGAGGTCACGGTTCATCGCCTCTCGGATCTGGACCGCTACCGCTCGCCGCGCCCGCCCCTTGGTCCAGGCGCGGACGATGTCCCGGATCGAGACGATCCCCACGACCCGGTCCTGGTCGATCACGACGAGATGCCGGAACCCACCAGCGGTCATGGCCTCCGCGGCATGCTCCAGCGACCAATCCGGGCGCGCGCAGATCGGATCCGGCGTGAAGTAGTCGGCGACGCGCCCGGTGCTCGGATCCCGGCCCCCAGCGACCAGCCCGAGGATGTCGCGCTCGGTGATGATCCCCAGGGATGAGCCGGGCGGGTCCGGGTCGACGATGGCTGAGCCCACCCATCGTTCGATCATCCTGCGAGCCGCCTCCACAATCGTCTCATCTCGGGCGACGGTGAGGACGTCTGGCGTCATCGCATCAGAAACGCGCATGGCGCCCCCTGCGTGACCAGCCGATGGGAAAGCGCCGCTCCTGAAGCAGCCAGCGGCGGTCTCCTGCCAGGATGAGTCCGTACAGCGCGTGGTCCGCGGCGAACATCAGCCGTTCGACGGGTCTGATCTTGGTTGCCTGCTCGAGCCCGAGCACCGGCGCGATGCTGAGTTCGAAGACCGCCCAGGTCCCCAGGCCATAGGCGACCCCGGCCCACCGCCTGTCGAGCACAGAGCGCGGGAGCAGGGCGAAGGCCGCGCCGCCTCCCGCGCCATAGGCCCAGTGGAAGAGCTCAACGACCGCTACCTGACGCCTTGCCAGGAAGAAGGCGAGCCGGGGCGACCGCACGAGCAGCGCGAACGCACGCTGCTTGAGGATGGCGTCGGGTGGGGTCTGCTCGACGAGACCAAGCCCCGTCGTGACCTGGCGCAAGGCGCTCATGGTCATTGCGGCCCCAGTGCCGCGGACGAGGCCGGAGATCATCCGCTGGCTACGCTCGTTGGGCGCGAGAAACCCCATCTCATCTCCTTCCTGTGGCGCCAACGGCCGCGAGCGTGAGAAGACTATGCCGATGGTGCCAGGGTGGCCTATGTGGCCAGTCGGCTTCCCCTCAGGCCCTCTGCGTCGTGGCCCGGACATAGGACCAGGTCGTCGCGATCAGCCAACCCACCACGACGATCCCGAGGACGCCGTGATACCAGTGCCAGCCCACGCCGAGGCCGACAAACCCGTCCACAACCATGATCGTCGCGCCGGTGCCAACGGCGACCAACGCGCCGGCGAGCGCCAGCAGCATCAGCACGCGAGGTACCCGGCGTCCCACGCCCGTCACCGTTGCCATGACGAGGACTGCGCCCAGCAGGCCGGTCGCAGCCGCGAGGCACTGCGCCAGGGCAACGTCCATGACATCGCGGGTGTAGCGCTCGTACTCGGCCGCGGGTACCACCGGACCGCCCGGGAACCCCAGCCTGCCCTGCGCGGCGAAGATGGCCTTGCCGGCGGCGTAACCGAGGAGTAGCGCCGCCATCGCGTACGCCG
>JALZLU010000110.1 GCA_030858685.1 Chloroflexota bacterium
CGGCTGCTGGACGTGGCCGTGCTTGACCACCTGATCATCGGCCATGACGCCTATGTGAGTCTGCGCGACCGAGGCATCCCCTTCGACCGATCGGGCAGCGGCAACTGACGTTGGCCGGGCCCTGGCCGCTCCGCTCCAGCCCTCGAGCGAACCACTGAGTCGAGGGCTCCCTGCTGACCGGGTCGGGCACGCGGGTATACTCGACCGGCTCCGTGTGCCTGAGGCGCCGCGGTCGCGTCTCATCCAGCAACCCGCCGATGACCGGTCCTCACCGCTGGTCGGTCGGCCCCCTTGGAGCGCTGCTCCCAGGAGACCTTGCCACCGTGCTCGACGCCTTCCTCGGCAGGTTCTCCCGCGACATCGGCATCGATCTCGGGACCGCCAACACGCTGGTCCACGTCCGCGGTCGCGGCATCGTCATCTCCGAGCCGAGCGTGGTTGCCATCGACGCACGCAGCCGCAGGGTGCTGGCCGTGGGCGCCGAGGCGAAGCGCATGCTCGGACGCACGCCAGCCAGCATCATCGCCGTGCGGCCGCTCCGCGACGGGGTCATCAGCGACTTCGATGTGACCGAACAGATGATCAAGTACTTCGTGCACAAGGTGCACGACCGCGTCGGCCTCATCCCCCGACCGCGCATGCTGGTGGGCATCCCCTCGGGCGTGACCGAAGTGGAGAAGCGCGCCGTTCGTGAGGCGGCACTCAACGCTGGTGCTCGCTGGGCACGCCTCATCGAGGAGCCCATGGCCGCGGCGATCGGCGCTGGATTGCCCGTGGCAGAGCCGACCGGCAGTCTCATCGTGGACATCGGCGGCGGCACCACGGAGGTCGCCGTCATCAGCCTGGGCGGCATCGTGGTCAGCCGCAGCATCCGCATCGGCGGGGATGAGCTCGATGAGGACCTCATCGCCTACGGCCGGCGCGAGTACAACCTGCTGGTCGGCGAGCGCACCGCGGAGGACATCAAGATCGCCATCGGTTCGGCCTATCCCGGCGCACACGATGAGCAACGCGTCACGTTGCGCGGTCGGGATCTACTGACCGGACTGCCGCGCGCCGTGGAGATCACCGCGGAACAGGTGCGCGAGGCCCTCGAGAGCTCCGTCGGGCGTCTGGTCGACATCATCAAGGACACCATCGAGGAGACGCCGCCCGAGCTGGTGGCGGACATCATGGACCAGGGCATCGTGCTGGCCGGTGGCGGTGCCCTGCTGCTGGGGCTCGACCGTCGCGTGGCCGAGGCCACCCAGATGCCGGTCCACATCGCAGAGGATCCGCTCACCTGCGTGGCGCGTGGCACCGGCATGGTGCTCGAGGATCTGGAGGGGATGGATCGCACCCTGGTGACCGAGACGTACTCTCGCTCGCCGCGCTGAGCCCGAGCCCAGGCTGACATGGACCAGAGCCGCGACCCCCGGAGCACCCGACGGAGGGCCATCACCTACGCCTTGCTCGTGGCGCTCAGCCTGCTGCTGCTGGGCGCGAGCAACACGGCACCCATGCTGGAGTTCCGCCAGGGCGTTGCCTTCGCTCTCTCGCCCATCCAGTCGGTCCTGACGGGCTCCACCCGCTCCGTCACATCGGTCTTCTCCGCCATCACGCAGATCGAGCGATTGCGGCGAGACAACCAGGAGCTGTCCACGCGCGTCCAGCGACTCGAAGCAGAGACGCGACGGCTGGAGAGCGTGGGGCTCCAGAACGAACAGCTGACGCGTCTCTTGGGCGTACGCGCCTCGCTCGACTACGACACCCTGGCGGCGGAAGTCATCGGCCGGCAGATCTCACCCACGGAGCGCATCGTGGTCCTGGACCGCGGCACTGACAGTGGCGTCACGGTAGGCGATCCGGTGCTGGCCGGCGAGGGCGCGCTCATCGGTTCGGTCACGGACGTGGCGTCCAATCGCAGCGTGGTGCTGCTGCTCAACGACACGCGCTCGGTGGTCATCGGTCTCGTCGAGAGCAGCCGAGCCACGGGTGAGGTGGACGGGCGTCTATCCGGTCCGCTGGCCATGATCGACATCCCCTCGACCGATGCCGTGGTGGTGGGCGATCGGGTCGTGACGGCCGGACTCGACCTGGGCGAGGACATCCGCTCGCCATTCCCGCGGGGACTGCTCATCGGCCACGTGGTGGATGTGCGGACCGATCCCAACACGGTGGTGCAGACAGCCCTCCTGGCACCGGCCGCGACGCTCGAGAAGCTCGAATACGCCCTGGTCATCACGGACTTCGAGTCGGTCCCCTTCGAAGAGCCGGCGGCGAGTCCGTCACTGGGGCCTCGCACCGACCCATCCGGAAGCCCCGCGGTATCGGACGCTCCGGCGGCCGAACCATGAGCGGCTTGGCCAGCGACCTTGCCCGTGGCCTGTCCACGATCCGCGCGATGCGACGCATCTGTAATGCGGAGCCCGGCTGACCTCGCCCCGTCGGACGTTGACGCTGGCGACACTTACCGTCGGTCACGTCAGTCAAGGGACGCATTGGCGTCTCACGTGGCCGCTTGGGAGGCAGAACGAATGATCGGTGAAATCATCGCGTGGCTCGTACTCGGGGCCATCGCCGGCTATCTGGCCGGCATGCTCGTCAAGGGTGACGAGGGACTCGGCGTAGTGGGCAAGATCGTCCTGGGCATCATCGGCGCGGTCGTCGGCGGAACGCTCTGGCGGCTCATCAGCGGACAGGGCCTGGACTTCGGTGGCAGCAACGACATCAACATCGTGTCGATCATCGTCGCTGTCATCGGTGCCGTCATCGCCGTCGTCGTCTATGGAATGGTGACCGGCAAGCGGCGCACCGGCAGCGGGCCCATCTAGGGATCTTCGCCATGTAGCGCTGAGCGGCGCTACATCAGATAGCGAGAACACAGACGCCCATCCCAGTCGGGATGGGCGTCTTTGCGTGCCCGGCGAGGTACCAGTACCTACGGGTCATGACCGGGCGCCATACCCGACCACACCACACGGCACCGCGCCCGCCCTGCCGTTCACTCCGACCGGACCGATGGTGCGCTCCGCTGCGACGCGCTCACGGATCCACGCGACCGTAGGGCCTAGTGCGACAGGGACCATCTCGGCATGGTTTCAAACTCATTCAAGAACCAGTCTTTGCGGTGAAGGCCACAAGCGTGCCCCCCAGACACGCCCAGTCCCGTCACCGGAGTTCGTCGCATGTCTCACGCTACCGTCGTCGATCTTGCTCGCCAGGCCGCGCTGCGGACATCTGTCCTGGTGGCGGCCCTCATCGCCCTGCTCATCCTCTCCACGGCAGGCAACTTCACGGCCACTGTCCGAGCCGCCGAGGATGGACCGGCGACGCCCCTGAAGGCGGTCATCGTCGTTGGCCCCACGCACAGCTCCGCGGCCGAGTACCTGGCCGAGGGCGAGCTCTTCGCCGACCAGGCGGAGGCGGCCGGCATGGCCGTCACGCGCGTCTTCCACCCCTACGCGACCTGGTCCGCGGTCAGGACCGCGGCAGAAGGCGCCAACCTGCTCGTGTACTTCGGCCACGGCAACGGCTGGCCCAGCCCGTACGCGCCCTTCCAGGAGAACACCAAGAACGGTTTCGGACTCAACACCACGGCCGGCGGTTCCACATCGTCGGTGACGTACTACGGCGGCAACAAGATGCGTGAGAGCTTGCGCCTGGCGCCCAACGCCGTGGTCTTCCTGTATCGATCCTGCTACGCAGCCGGCAACGGCGAGGCGGGGCAGCCGGTCCCGACCGAGGCGATCGCCCTCGAGCGCACCGACAACTTCGCGGCCTCCTTCCTGGCGCCCGAGGTCGGCGCTGGCGCTGTGTTCGCCTTCTGGAAGAAGCAGTTCGTGGACTTCGCAGCCAACCTGATGACACCGGGCATGACCATGGAAGACATCCTTCGGGTGAGGACCACCATGTCGGGCTATCCCTCGAGCGGTTGGATCGGCACCAGTCCGGTCTATGCCGAGTCCACGCGCACGCCCGGCGCCCAGATGCTGCTGGACCCGCGTGGCGCCACGCCCGAAGTGAGGGACTACTCCCGGGCACTCTCGGGCGGACTATCCATGACCACGGACACCTGGCGGGGCGATGCCCCGGAGGTCGGTCACGAGGACGACTTCATGGCTCCCGAAGTCTCCAGCCTGGCCGGCGTGCAATCCGTTGACACCCAGCCAGCTGGCGAGGACGCGCCGCCCACCTTCACGCCCAATGGCGACGGCATCAGCGACACCATGACGCTGCGCCACACGGTCTCGGAGCCCGCCTACCTGCAGTTCGACATCCGCGACGCGGACGGAAGCTCTGTCCGTCGCATCACGAGCTGGACCGACGGTGAGCAGGGAACCTCCTTCTGGGATGGCAAGGACGACGACGGAGTCTTCGTGCCGGAAGGGCGCTACCTGGTGGCGGTCACGCCCAGGGATCGAGCCACCAACGTGGGGCTCGAGGTCTCCATCCCGGTCAAGGTCTTCAAGTCCATGAAGTCGCCCAAGGCCAAGCCCGCCCTCTTCTTCGCCCGGGACGGGGACAGCCTGGTCGCTTCCTCCAACCTCACGGTCACCCTGGAGCAGGCCGCGGCACTCACCTGGCAGGTGGTCGACGCGACCGGGTTGCCGGTACGCACGCTGGCCACTGAGCAGCTCCTGGACGTTGGCGCGCAGGCCGTGCGCTGGGATGGCCGTGACGAGCTGGGGAACTACGTGCCGGACGGCATCTACACGGCCATCGTGACGGCCACCACCGAGGCGGGTTCGTACAGCCACCGACTTACGGTGCGCGTGATGCCCTTCAACGTGACGGCTCCGGTCTGGAGCGGACCGGCCGGCAGCAAGGTCACCTTCACCATCAAGAGCGCGGAGCCGCTCACGGGCTGGCCGCGCATCGAGATCCGCCAGCCGGGTCTGCCCATGTACACCGGATACCCCATCAAGTACTCCACCAAGCTGTTCAAGGTCACGGTCACCTTCAAGTCCGGCGGCACGCCCGGACCGGTGAGCATGACGGTCATGGGTACGGACACCGGCGGCGGCAAGCAGCAGTCCACCCACCTCTTCGTCCTGGAGTAGCAGCCACGCCTGTCGGGTCAGGCACCAGCTACGGAACGAGTCCGATCCCTCCGGGGAGCGGGCTCGTTCCATGTCCAGGGACAGGCACGCCGTTCCCCGGGGCGGGACAGGAGGCACCAAGTTGACGGCTAGACTGTCGCCGATGAACCCGCCTGGCACCCGCATCTGGGTCGTGCTGCCCACCTACAACGAAGCGGCCAATGTTCGCGGTATCTCGGCGGCCATCCTGGCGCAGATCCCGGAGGCGACCCTGCTGGTGGTGGACGACGCTTCGCCCGACGGCACGGGTCAGCTGGCCGACGAGCTGGCCGCCTCCGATGAACGCATCCGCGTCCGTCATCGGCGTGCCAAACAGGGGCTTGGCAAGGCCTACGTGGATGGTTTCGGTGTGGCCCTGGCCGGCGGGGCCGATCGCGTCGTCCAGATGGACGCGGACTGGTCGCATCACCCAAGTTATCTGCCCCTCCTGCTGCGTGCGCTGGAGGGCGGACCTGAGGCACCCTGGCCGGGTGGCGCCGATGTCGTCATCGGCTCGCGCTATGTCAAGGGCGGCGGTGTCCGGAACTGGGGACTTTTGCGGCGCATCGTCTCGCGCGGCGGCTCGCTGTTCGCGCGGACCGTGCTGCGCCTGGGTACGAACGACCTGACCGGTGCCTTCAAGGTCTGGCGCCGTGAGGCGCTGGCCACCACCCCCTGGGATCGACTCCACTCCGGTGGGTACGTGTTCTCCATCGAGATGACCTATCTGGCCGACCGGCGTGGTCTACGGGTGGTGGAAGTGCCCATCATCTTCACCGATCGCGAGGAAGGCGAGAGCAAGATGTCGCGGCGCATCATCGTCGAGGCGTTGTTGGTCGTGCTGCGTCTGCGCTGGGAGGAGCTGCGTGGCCACACGCCGCGGACCCCTTCGGCGGGTGCCTCAGCGGAGGGAGACCGCAGCTGATGGTCCGGCGCGACGCGTCGGCAGCGCAGCGTATCGCTCCACAGGGCGTGCGGGTGGTGATGGACGTGCGGCCGCTCCAGGAGCGCCAGCGCGCACCCATCACAGCGTCGTATCTGGACCGGTTGCTCAAGGCCTTCGGAGCCGAACCCGTGTCCGGCGAATCGTTCGCCTTCGTGCTCCGCGGCATCCGTGATGACCCCACCGTGGAGCTCGAAGCGGCTGGCTTGCCGGTCGCGGCAAGGCGCCACCTGCCGCCTACTTCGCGACTCTTCCGATCGGCGGGGCTGACCCTCGATTCGTTCCTGCTGCGCGGCGCCGAGCTGCATGTGGCGGCCCGAGCCAAGGAGGCCGGCGCGGCTGGCACGCTGTACCACACGGCCGGAGGGGCAGTACCCATCGCCTCAGGGCTGCCGGTGGTTGCCACCCTGCTGGATCTCGCTCCCTGGGAGTTGCCGGAACGCTACGCGGCGACGGCCGCGGCACGCTTCGGGCATCGGCTGCGGGCGCGGAATCTGCGCGACGCGGCGCGGGTGATCGTCGCTTCACGGGCCACGGCCGAAGCGGCACGGCGCCTGCTCCACCTGCCGGACGAGTGCCTGGCCGTGGTGCCTCTGGCGGTCGATCCGGCGTTCAGCCCTCAGGCCGCCGATGCCGAGCGCTCCGCAGCGCTGCGCGCCCGCTTCGACCTTCCGCCGCATTACCTGGTCTTCGCAGGACGCTATGACGCGCGCAAGGACTTCTCCACCCTCTTCGCCGCGCTGGCGGCGTTGAGGGAGCAGAGGGCCTCGGCAGCTGCGCCCAGATCGGGTCGGATGGAACTCCCCGCCTGGCCGCCGGTGGTGGTGCTGGCAGGCGCCGCCGGCGACGGCCACGAAGACTCTCCGGCCGTCGCTCGCCACGCTCGCCGGGCCGGCGTGGCGGACCTCATCCGTCTCACGCCACAGCTCGACGCGAACGACCTGGCCGCTCTCCAGGCAGGCGCCCTGGCGCACGTGCAACCGGCACTCAGCGACGGTACCGGGCTGGCGGTCCTGGAGGCGCTGTCGGTCGGCATCCCGGTGATCTGCAGCCGAGTCGGGGCGCTGCCGGAAGTGGTGGGCCCGGCGGGCATCATCGTGGAACCCGGCGATCCGGCGCGGCTGGCCGTCGCCATCCGCGCGATCTGGGAAGGGGGTGCGGTCGCGCGCCAGGTGACGCGGCGCGCTCGTCAACGTGCCGCAGGTCCGCGCCGCACCTGGGCGGACGTGGCACGCGAGACCCGGGCCGTCTACGCGGCCGCGCTGCTAGGCTAGTCGGACCGGGACAGGCCCTAAGCGGTCCCTCACCAGGCGATGGGAGACGCGACGGACATGATGGGAGTCGAGCCGCAGGACGCCGAGGAGCCGGAGCTGGCGGCGGCAG
>JALZLU010000117.1 GCA_030858685.1 Chloroflexota bacterium
CATCACGGTCGATGCCTCGCAGCTCCCTGATGGCGATCAGTCGGGCAGCGGCTCGTTGTCGATGAGGCGAGTCCCGCCGAAGCGAACGGCCAGGGATAACAGTGCACCGTCCTCGACCAGGTCCAGCTCGTCCAGGGTGTGG
The DNA here is from genome assembly GCA_030858685.1 of Chloroflexota bacterium. GTDB lineage: Bacteria > Chloroflexota > Limnocylindria > Limnocylindrales > CSP1-4 > Palsa-1032. Next base: position 143 of record JALZLU010000117.1, read on the forward strand.
GGGTCCACGGCCGAGACATAGTCCACTTGAGCCAGCGGCTCACGGGCGAGGATCTCGCGCATCACGGACCGCAGAGCCTCGGCTGATCGTTCGCCGCTCTCCCAGCAGGCACATGCCTCGAGGAGCGCCCGGCGGAGCACCGGCGCCGCGGCGCGCTCCTCAGGCGACAAGTGCACGTTGCGCGACGAGAGAGCCAGGCCGTCCGGCTCGCGGACGGTGGGGCAGCCGATGACTTGGGTAGGGAGCGCCAGGTCCAACGCCATGCGTCGGATGACCATCACCTGCTGGGCGTCCTTCTGGCCGAAGTAGGCGTGCTCCGCCCCGACCAGCGCGAAGAGGATGCCCACCACCGTGGCCACGCCGTCGAAGTGTCCTGGTCGAGCGGCGCCCTCCAACGGCAGCGCCAGCGCGCCAACGGAGACCGTTGTGTCGAAGCCGGCTGGGTAGACCTCGTCGGGCGGTGGCGCCCAGACCAGATCGATGTCCTCGTCCCGGCAGACCGCCAGGTCACGCTCCTCATTGCGCGGGTATCGCATGTAGTCGGATGGCTCGTCGAACTGGCGCGGATTGACGAAGATCGTCACGACGGTCGTGGCATCGGCCTCGCGGGCGCGGCGCATCAACGCTCGGTGGCCGTCGTGGAGCCAGCCCATGGTGGGCACGAGCCCGACAGGTCGAGGCGCCTCGCTGAGAGCGCTGCGAAGTTCGGCGCGTGTACGCAGGACGCGCGTCACGGCCGCGGCGGCCACGGCCGTGCCGACCGAAATGGCCGGTACGGAGCGCGCCTAGAGATCGGCGTCGAGCGGGATGGCGACCGCTTCTCCGTTGGCACGATCCTGCTCACCGGTGCCCAGGACCTCGTCGAGCACCGCGTCGTCCATGCGCACCGTCTCCGCCTCTCCGGGAAACGTCCCGGCGGACACGTCGGCCGCGTAAGCGGTGGTCGCCCCAAGGATCGTCTCGCGCAGGTTCGCGTAGGCGCGCGCGTGGCGCGGTTTGAAGTCGGACCAGCCCAGCAGGTCGGTCAGGACCTGGACCTGCCCGGAGCAGCCGGCCCCTGCTCCGATGCCGATGGTCGGGATGCTCAGGCGCTGCGTGATGGCCGCGGCCAGCTGCTCGGGCACGAGCTCCAGCACTACCGCGAAGGCGCCCGCCTCCTGGACGGCCAGCGCGTCGGCCAGCATGCTGCGCGCGGCGCTGGCGGTCTTGCCCTGGACGCGCACCTTGCCGCCGGCGGCGTACTTGATCTGGGGCGTCCAGCCGATGTGGCCCATGACCGGGATACCCGCGCGTACCAGCGACTCGATGGTGCGACCGACACGCACGCCACCCTCGACCTTGACCGCCTGGGCGCCGCCATCGCGCATGAACTCGCCAGCGTGGTGCAGCGTCTCCTCGGTCGATACGCCGTAGGAGAGGAAGGGCATGTCGGCCACGACCAGCGCCCGTTTCGTGCCGCGCACCACGGCCTTGGTGTGGTGGAGCATCTCAGCCATCGACACGCGGACGGTGGACTCGTAGCCCAGCATCACCTCGGCTAGCGAGTCGCCCACCAGGAGGAGCGGGATGCCCGCCTCGTCCAGCAGCTTTGCGGTGGGATGATCGTAGGCCGTGAGCATGGGGATCCGCTGTCCGTCGGCATGCATCCGCGCGATGTCGGTGATGGTGTAGCGGCGCTCCGTGCTGGTGGCGCTCATGCGGATCTCCCCTTGGCTGGCTCGGGCTGTGGAGTGGATGATGCACCCGCGGCCCGATACACCGCCAGCACGCGGTCCAGCAGACGGTCGGCGACAGCACGCTTGGACATGCTGGGCCACGGTTCGGGCGGCTGGCCAGGGGTGATGAGGGTCACTTCGTTGGTCTCCGTGCCGAAGCCGGAGCCAGGCCGGCTGACGTCGTTCGCCAGCAGCAGGTCGACGCCTTTCCGGGCGGCCTTCTCCGGTGCTCGGTCGAGCGAGCCGGTCTCGGCGGCGAAGCCGACCAGGATGGGTCGACCGAGACGGCTGCGCGGGCGCGACCAGGCGGGATCCGAGGTGCTGGCGGCGCTCGAGGTGCCGGCTGGGGGCGACTCGCGTGACCGGGCGGTGGCGCTTGCCTCGGCCAGGATGTCCTCGGTCGGCTCCAACGCCAGGCTGAGGCCGGCACCGCGCGAGAGCTTCTGTCGAGAGGCGTGGCGCGGGCGGAAGTCGGCCACCGCGGCGGCCATCACGAGAGAGTCCGCGTCGTCCAGCGAGGCAAGGACGGCGTCACGCATCTGGGCCGTGGTCGACGCTTCCACCAGCTCGGCAGCTTCGGGAAGCGGCACGCTCGTTGTCCCGTGGATGAGCGTCACTCTGCCGCCGCGAGCCAGCGCTGCCTCGGCCACGGCCACGCCCATCCGGCCGCTGGAGCGGTTGCCGATGAAGCGCACCGGATCGATGGGCTCGGCCGTGCCGCCTGCCGTCACCACGATGTGCCACCCGGCGAGGTCAGGGTCTCGACCGTGCGTGAGGTCGGCGCGGGGCGGCCGAACCGCTGGGTCGGGTTCGCGGATGGTCCGGCCGGCGATGGCCGCTCCCAGCGCCGCGAGGATCGTGGCGGACTCCGCCAGCCGGCCCTGTCCCGTCTGGCCCGACGCCAGCGGACCCACCTCCGGCTCCACGATCCCGTAGCCGAAGCTGCGCAGCCGCTGGACGTTGCCGCGCGTCGCGGGATGTGCGTACATCTCGCCGTCCATGGCTGGCGCCACGATGACCGGCGCGACAGAGGCCAGACACGTGGCGGTGACGACGTCGTCCGCCAGGCCCGTGGCCATGGCAGCCAGCCAGCGGGCCGTGGCAGGTGCGACCAGGATGGCATCGGCCGTGTCAGCCGCCACGATGTGCCCGATGCGTCGATCGGGCAGCAGCTCAAGCGAGTCGAGCATCACCGGCCGCCGGCTGAGCGTCTCCAGGGTCAGTGGACCGATGAACTGCGCCGCGGTGTAGGTCATCAGCACCTGGACGTCCGCGCCGGCGCCGTTCAACAGCCGGACGAGTTCGGCGGCCTTGTAGGCGGCGATCGAACCAGTCACGCCAAGCACGATGAAGCGGCCCTCCAGCGGCCGGGTTTCCGACCTTGCCGGCCCCGCCTCGGTCACCTGAGCACGGCGGCCCCGACCTCCGCGTGCAGCAAGGCAAGACCCTTCAGGGTCAGCTCCGGATCGATGACATCCACGCCGCGCAAGTGGCTGGCCCACGGCGCCGCAGACAGGCCGCCCGTCACCACCACGCGTGGCCGCGTTCGGTCGTCGCCGGCCAGTTCCCCGCCGATCCGCTCCGTCAACTCACGCACGAGCCCGATGTGGCCAAGCACCGCGCCACTCTGCAGCGCTTCGGCCGTATCGCGCCCGATGGCTCGTTCCGGGATCGCCGCCGGTACCCGCGGCAGCTGGGCCGTGCCGTTGGCCAGCGCCGCGAGGCTCAGCTCAAGGCCCGCTGCGATGGCTCCGCCCACGAAGGCGCCGGAGGCGTCGACCGCGTCGACCGTCGTGGCCGTGCCCAGATCGACCACGATGACCGGCGCGCCGTGCAACCGCAGGGCCGCGAAGGCGTCCAGCAGCCGGTCCGCGCCCACCCTCTCGGGTTCGGGCACGTGCACCGGGATGGGGATCGTGGCTGGGCTGGCGATGAGCAGCGCCCGGCCCATGCGTCGCGTCAGGTCAGCGACCGCCTCCGTCCAGCGCGGCACCACGCTGACCAGGGCGACCGCTTCGATGGCGGCCACGGTGGAGCCGGCCCCGACGCTCGCCGGATCCACGCCCAGTGCGTCGGCAAGGAGGCCGTCCACGTCGTAGGCCGCGACGCGCGAACGCGTGGCCGCGCGACGAACGGCCAGCACTCGTCCGTGGCGGATGATGGCGAGCTTGACCTCGGTGTTGCCGGCGTCGATGGCCACGAGCATGGGCCCGATGATACGTGGCCTCCGGGTACGCCTCGCGCGGCTGGCGAACGCAGCGACAAGATGGGCGGCACGGCCGTCATCCTGTCCGCTACCATGCGGCTGTCGGGAGCCCCAGCCCCGAAGGAACCGAGCAGGAGCGACAGTGACCACCGAGCCCGTCGCCAAGTTCTTCGTCAACAACGGTCTGGTCTCGAGCGCGGCGGACATCCACCACCTGCTGAGGCCGCTGCTCAAGCAGACCGTCGCCTACCGCTACCTGCGTGGCGGATCCGTCGTGGCGCACGGCATCGGATGGGTGGAGCGACTGGTCGCGAACGAGCCCGAGGTGTCCTCGTTCTTCACGCCCCTGTCGATCTGCATCAACGTCGATTCCTTCGAGCATCTGGAGTTCGATACGCGTCCCGATCAGCTCATCACCTACACCCTGGTGCAGGGCGATGAGCGCGTCATCCTGGAGTTCGCGCCAGTGATGCGTCCCGATGACGCTGGGGACGCGCCCGGACAGCAGTCGTTCCGCCTGACGCCCACGCCCGAGTACGTGCAGATGGAGCTGTCCGCACTCGACGCTGCCGACGGCGGGCATCCAGCAGGGGAGGAGGCTGCCGGCGACTGAGGCGAGGTAGGCAACAGCCACGACGAGGGGTAGCGGGAGAGGGAGGTCCGAGTCGGTGGAGTCGATCGCGTCGTACTTCAGGTTCCGGGAGCGCGGGACCACCATGAGCACGGAAGTCCGTGCCGGCCTGACCACGTTCATGGTCATGGCCTACATCATCTTCGTGAATCCGACCATCCTGTCCAGCGGGCCGCTGGCAGAAGTGGGTCCGCCGTTCCTGGCGGTGGCCGTGGCCACGGCGCTGCTGGCGGGGATCCTGACGATCGCCATGGGCGTAATCACCAACTATCCCTTCGCCCTGGCGGCCGGGCTGGGACTCAACGCGGTCGTGGCCTTCGAGCTGATCCTGGGGCGCGGCTTCCTGTGGCAGGAGGCCATGGCGGTCATCGTCTGGGAAGGCATCCTGATACTGCTGCTGGTCCTGACGGGGCTGCGCGAAGCGATCATGAATGCCATCCCCATGACCCTCAAGCGGGCCATCGCGGTGGGCATCGGCCTGTTCATCCTGTTCATCGGGCTGGTGAACGGCGGCTTCGTGGTCTCCACGGGTGCCGTTCCGCCGGTCACCCCGGCCGGCATCCTGAACGTGGCCACGCTGACCTTCGTCATCGGCCTGGCCATCACGCTGGCACTGGTGGCACGCAAGGTCAC
>JALZLU010000128.1 GCA_030858685.1 Chloroflexota bacterium
GTGACTCCTACGTGCTGAACGGATCCAAGATGTGGATCAGCCTGGCAGACGTGGCCGACCACTTCCTGGTCTTCGCCTCGGTCGATCGAGCGGCCGGACATCGCGGTATCACCGCCTTCATGGTGGAGCGCGGCATGAAGGGTCTCTCGACCAGCACCATCCAGGGCAAGTTGGGCATCCACGCAGGGAACACCGGCTCTCTCTTCTTCGATGACGTGCGCGTTCCGCTGGAGAACCGCATCGGTGAGGAGGGCGAGGGCTTCACCATCGCCATGAGCGCCATCGACCAGGGCCGCTATACGGTCGCGAGCGGGGCGGTCGGCCTGGCCCAGGCCTGCCTGGACGCCTCGCTGTCGTATGCCCATGAGCGCCGCACATTCGGGCAGGAGATCGGCCGGCATCAGTTGGTCAAGCAGATGATCGCCAACATGGGCGCGGGCATCGAGGCTGGGCGGTTGCTCTGCCGCCAGGTCGCGTTCCTCAAGGACCGGGGGCTGCGCAGCACGCGCGAGACGAGCCTGGCCAAGTGGTTCTGCACGGACCACGCCGTGCGTTCGGCGATGGATGCCATCCAGGTCCATGGTGCCTATGGCTATTCGAACGAGTATCCCGTGGAGCGGTACCTGCGCAACTCCAAGGCAGCGGTCATCTACGAGGGCACCAGCCAGCTCCATACCCTGATCCAGGCCGACTACCTGTTGGGCTACCGCGAGGACCGACCGCTGCGCTGCCCGCAGCCGCCCGCTCCTGGATTCGAAGGCGGTTAGAGTCGGCCGGCGCAAGATGGTAGCCTTCAGGGACTAATAGTTATGCAGTTAGCCGTTGACAGCTACATGCCGCTCCGATAGTCTCCCGAGCGTGGATGCGACATCAGGTAGGCGGCACGAGAGCGGCGTGGTGCTCTTCGGCGATGTCGTGCGCTCCCGACGACGCCCGGCGATCGCCTCGGAGTGGCTGGAGTCGTTGGCGGCGGAGCTCGACCTGGCATATGGCGATCAGGCCATGGCGCGTTTCGAGTTCACCCAGGGCGATGAGCTGCAGGGACTCCTCCAGCCGGACGCGGATCCGTTGACGGCCGTGCTGACGGCGACCCTCCGCACGAGTCAGGAAGCCCCGCCCATGCGCTGGGCGGTCGTCGCCGGTCCGGTCCATCCGGGCAGGGGACCGGCTACGCGACGCGCCGGTCCTGCCTTCGTGACCGCGCGTGAGACGATCGAGCTGGCACGTCGCGAGCGAGACACTCTGCTCATGCTGACCGGTGATCCGTACACGGATGAGCTGATGGCGGGGATCGCTCCGGTCTTCGGCTCGCTGCTGGTGCGCCTGACCGATCGACAGCGCGAGGTGGTCCGTCTCGGCCTCCTGGATGGGCTCCGCCAGTCAGAGATCGCGGACCGATTGGGCGTTGCTCGAGCCACCATCTCGGTCGCCTTCACGCGCGCCGACGTGCGCTCCCTGGCCAGGCTGCTGCGGTCGCTGCGCACGCTGTGGCGCGAGGGCGTGCATCGGACGCTCGGCGAACAGGACGGCGACCGGGGTGACTGACGCGATCCTCGTGCTGGCCTGGCTGGTCCTGGTCCACCTGGTGGCCGACTTCCTGCTCCAGACCGATTCCATGGCGACACGGAAGTTCGGTCATGGAGCAGAGGCCACCCGTGCCCTGGGCATGCATCTCGGGCTGCTTGGGCTGGTGCATCTGCCGCTCGTGGTGGTGTTCGGCTGGCGGGGCCTGCTGTTCGTCGTCCTGACGGTGGGCAGCCACTTTGTGTTCGACCGCGCCAAGATCGTCCTCACCAGACGGGTCGAGCCCGCTCCTGCGTCAGGCCGGGAGCCGTCGGCGGAGGAGGCTGCCACAGGCCCGTCATTCGACCGCGCATGGTCTCCGGTGCCGGGTGCCCTCTTCGCCTTCGATCAGTTGGCTCACCTGAGCGTCCTGCTCCTGGGTTGGACTCTCGTCCTCGCCGGCGCTGAACCAATGGGCTTTGTGGCCGAGGGCGTGTCACGGTTCTCGGGGGACCTCACGCCTGAGGTGTTCCACCGAGTGGTCCTCGCGGCGGTGGTCATCAGTGCGCTCCTCATCGTGAACGTGCGGGCGGCGTCACTCTTCGTGGCCATGCTCGTCCGCCCACCGGGAGCCCAGACGGACGCCACCCGGCCGTCCGTGGCGCGCGTGGGAGCGACCATCGGCATCCTGGAGCGGCTGCTCATCTGTGCCCTGGTGCTGGGAGGCGCGGTGGAAGCCATCGGCCTGGTCATCGCGGCCAAGACCCTGGCGCGCTTCAAGCAACTCGACGACCGCGAGTTCGCCGAGTACTACTTGCTGGGTACGCTTGCCAGCGTGACCATCGCGGTCGCCTCGAGCCTCATCGCGCAAGCCGCGCTGGCGACGACCTGAGATGAGCAGGAACGAGGACGGGGCGCCGCCCCAACTGTCCCTGCGCCTCTGGTGGCACGCTACGCATCCGGATCGCGTGGTGGCTCTGCTGGAGCGGCTCGGATCGCCTACCTTGCCTGATGGGAGCGTGGCCTTGGGCCGGGTGGTCCTGACCGTCGTGGCGGCGCCGGGAGCAGAGCTCGAGCGGCTCGAAGTCGGTGAAGCCCTACCCGGACCTGCGAGCGATCCCATGCCCAACGGACCGTTACTCGCGGCGCTGGGCTGGGCGACGGTAGATGCCGAGCGCCTGGCAGCCGCCCTGGGCAAGCCGCTTCTGGATGGGGTGCACGATGATCCGGCGCTCGGGGCTATGGCCTATGGCATCGCGTCCGCGACGCTGCCCCTGGTGCTCCTGGAACCCGCCACGGAGGGTCGCGTCGCCGCCGCCCTGGCGCGGCTCGGCGAGGGTCCCGTGGCGCTCTATCTGGAAGGCGTCACCCTGCGACCCGGTGACGATGCCACTCCCATCGGCCGCACGGGCACGGGACGCGACGGCCGCCTCCTGCGAC
>JALZLU010000146.1 GCA_030858685.1 Chloroflexota bacterium
GTGCCCATCAGCGTCTCGAAGGTGTCCAGGCCGGTAGCCGCGTCACCCAGCAGCTCTTCCACGCGGCGCCAGTCCCCGTCCGGGCAGAGCTGCCAGGCGCGACGGTCATCAGCCAGCATCACGCGGACGATCTCACCCAGCCGCTGCTTCAGCGGCGCATCCTCCACCGGTGCCAGGGCCTCGATGCGGCGGTCAAGATTCCGCTCCATCAGGTCGGCCGAGCCGATGAGGACCCGTTCCCGCTCACCGGTCCCGAACCAGTAGATGCGTGAGTGCTCCAGGAAGCGTCCCACCACGGAGCGCACGCGGACCGTCTCGCTCCAGCCCGGGACACTGGGCTGCAGGGAGCACATGCCGCGTACGATGAGGTCGATGGGCACGCCGGCCTGTGACGCTCTGTAGAGGGCGGCGATGGTGGTGGGATCGACGATGGCGTTGACCTTGATGACGATGCGACCCTCGCCGGTCGCCTGGTGGTGAGCGATCTCCTCATCGATCAGCTGCAACAACCCGTCGCGCAGCGCCATGGGTGCCACCAGCAGCTTGCGATATGAGCGCTGACGCGCGACGCCGGTCAGCACGTTGAACAGGTCGGTCACGTCGGAGGCCAGTTCCTGGTCATCGCTGAGCAGACCCAGGTCCACGTAGATGCGGGCCGTCTTGGGGTTGTAGTTGCCGGTGCCGATATGCACGTAGCGGCGCAACCCGCGGCCCTCGCGTCGGACGACGAGCGCCAGCTTGCAGTGCGTCTTTAGGCCGACCAGGCCGTAAGCCACGTGCGCGCCGGCGCGCTCCAGGGCGCGGGCCCAGACGATGTTCGCGCGTTCATCGAAGCGCGCCTTGATCTCTACCATGACCACGACTTGCTTGCCCTGCTCCGCGGCCTCGATCAGCGCCCGCACGATGGGCGAGTCGCCGCTGGTGCGGTAGAGCGTCTGCTTGATGGTGAGCACATCCGGGTCGGCCGCGGCCTGCTCGATGAAGCGCTGTACGGAGCCGCTGAAGGACTCGTAGGGATGGTGCAACAGGATGTCGCCGTCTCGGATGGCGGCGAAGACATCGGCTTCCTCGTCATCGTCCGGGGCGACCAGACGAGGCGGCACGACGGCTTGCCAGGGATGCGGCTGGAGGGCCGGCTGATCCAGATCGGCGATGGTCGCCAGGGCGCTAAGGTCCAGCATGCCGCTGATCTCGTACACGTCGGTCGGTTCGAGGCTCAGGCCGCGCTGGAGCAGCTCTCGCGTGACGTGGGGCATGGATCGCTCCACTTCCAGCCGCACGACCTTGCCGAAACGACGCTTGCGCAGCTCTTCCTCGATGGCCAGCAGGAGGTCGTCGGCCTCGTCTTCCTCGATGGACAGGTCGGCGTTGCGGGTGACGCGGAAGAGATGGTGCTCCAGGACCTCCATGCCCGGGAACAGCGCGTCCAGGTTTGCCGCGATGATCTGTTCAAGGAGGACGTAGGTCCGCGAGCCGACCTGCCAAAGGCGGGGCAGCACGGGTGGCACCTTGATCCGCGCGAAGCGCCGCTCACCAGACTCCGGGTCGCGCACCGTGACGGCCAGCGAGAGCGACAGATCGCTGATGTATGGGAAGGGGTGGCCGGGGTCGACCGCGAGCGGCGTCAGGACGGGAAAGATCTCGTCCAGGAACTGCTGGCGCAACTCGCCCTGTCGCTCCGGACGCTCCTCGTAGGCTGCGATGCGGATGCCCGCCTCGTTCAGCTCCTCACGGATGGCCGAGAACGCGCGGGAGTGCTGCTCGATGAGGGGCAGGACGCGCGTCCGGATGCGCTCCAGCACTTCGGTCGCGGACAGTCCGTCGGGGGAAGGAGAGGAGTGGCCGGCGGCCACCTGCTGCTTGAGGCCCGCCACGCGGACCTGGAAGAATTCGTCAAGGTTGGAGGCGAAGATGGCCATGAAGCGCGTCCGCTCCAGCAGCGGGTTGCGCTGATCCTGAGCCTCGTGCAAGACGCGCGCGTTGAAATCGAGCCAGGCTAGGTCGCGGTTGACGTAGGGCAGGTCGCGAGCCACCTGCGGCTTGGTGCGGCGCGTCGCGACGGGCTGGCGGAGAGCGGTCACCGGGCTCCGGTCCCCTCAGCCCAGACGATGCGTTGCATGAGGCTGAGAGGTGCGCCGCGCGGTGTCCTCCGCGCAGGGGCACTCTTCGCGCAGCCGCTGGAAGGTGTAAAAGCCGGTGTGATGCCCATCCGCCCAGGTGGGCGCCACTGCGTACTGGCCCACCAGGGCCATGTCCGTGAGCTGTGTCTGTGCTTCGGTGAGCGTGGGAGACGAGTCCAGCCAGCCCGGCATGCCTGCCTCACCGCGGCAGAAGGCGCAGGGGCAGAGCCAGCGCAGGGTCACGAAGTCGAAGCGCGTGGCGTGGCCGTCGGCCCAGTCGATCTCGAGCACGGCGGCCGCGCGATCGGCGTGGATGCGAACCGGGGTGAGGTACTCGCCGCCGGCGG
>JALZLU010000159.1 GCA_030858685.1 Chloroflexota bacterium
TCTGCTCACGGTTGTCGACGGGCCGGGCGTTCTCCTTGAGTCGCGCCACGATGGCCTCGACACCCTTGTCCAGGCCGCGCTTGACGATCATCGGGTTGGCGCCAGCGGTGACGTTCTTGAGACCCTCCGTGACGAGCGCCTGGCCGAGCACGACGGCGGTGGTGGTGCCATCGCCGGCCACGTCGTCGGTCTTGGTGGCGACCTCCTTGAGGAGCTGGGCGCCCATGTTCTCGAACGGCTCATCAAGCTCGATCTCGCGAGCGATGGTCACGCCGTCGTTGGTGATGGTCGGCGCGCCGAATTTCTTGTCCAGGACGACGTTGCGGCCCTTGGGACCGAGCGTTACCTTGACAGCGTCGGCGAGACGATCGACGCCGCGCTTGAGCGAACGGCGAGCGGTCTCGTCGAAGATCAGTTGTTTAGCCACGTGTGTCTAGACCCTCCTGGTGTCGGATATGGATGTCCTGCATGAGCTGGCTCGAAGGCGGTCCCGCAGAGGCGGCCGCAGGGTCGAGTCCTAGCTCTCGCTGACGATGGCCAGGATGTCCTTCTGGCTGACGATGAGCAGATCCTCGCCGTCGACCTTGAACTCGGTCCCGGCATATTTGGCGTAGAGGACCTTGTCGCCTTCCTTGACGTCCATTGCCTCGCGCTTGCCGTCGTCGTTGAGGCGGCCGGGTCCGGCGGACAGGATGGTGCCCTCCTGGGGCTTCTCCTTGGCAGTGTCCGGCAGGACGATGCCGCTCTTGGTCATCTCCTCACGGGGAGTGGGCTGGATGACCACCCGGTCGCCTAGCGGCCGGAGCTTGGTCGCAGTGGCAGTCGCCAACGCGGTTCCCTCCTGATGTGTACTTGCGGCGACCGCCACGACCTGCTCCGACGGGCTGTTGGAGAACGGGCGATCGAGCCGCTGAGGCTGTTAGCACTCTCGGCTTGAGAGTGCCAGAAGACTACCGCGAGGCGCCGTCGCTGTCAACCACGCGTCAGGCCGCGGCCGGCTCAAGGAGGGCGCAAGTGGCCAAGACATCCGATCACGCTCCAGGGAGTGCTCAAGGGGGCCGCGCCGATGGCCATGATGACCGGTCTGTGACCAGCGCCTCGCCGAAGATCCAGCGTGGGGCCCGGCGGGCGGGCCCCCTTGCGCCGGCCGTGCTTCGGCATAGCGCCCCGGCCGACCTACACTGCGTCCGATGTCACTGCCCCAGCGCATCGAGCAGCCCTACCGCGCGCGTTTCGACGAGTGCGGTGCCGACGGGCTCATGCGCAGCTCGAGCTACCTCCGCTACGCACAGGAGATGGCCTGGGTGCACTCCGAGCTGCTCGGCCTGGACCGCGAATGGTACGAGGAGCACCAGCTGACCTGGGTGGTCCGCTCCCTCCAGCTCGACATCATCGTGCCGATCCTCCACGGCCAGACCTTCACCGTCTCCACGGAAGTGGTCGGCTGGCGGCGGGCCCTGTCACGACGCCGGACGGAACTGTGCGGACCGGATGGTTCGGTCGCGGCGCGTGTACTCATCGACTGGGTCGGCCTGGGGCCGAGCGGGCGCCCGGTGCGCATCCCCAACGAGGTCGTCACGATGCTGAGCGAGTCGGGCGCGGCCACCTTCGATCCTGTGCGTGCTGCGCTGCTTGTCACACCGCCCGATGCCCGGAGCCACGAGGTGATGGTGCGCGCGCGGGACATCGATCCCATGGCGCACGTCAACAACGCCACCTACCTCGACTTCGTGGAGGAAGGACTCGCGACGGCCGGAGCTGGCCCCGACCTGGGGCGGATCCCACGTCGCTACCAGCTTGAGTACGTCACGGCGGCAGAGCTCGGCGACCGGCTCGTCGGCGTCGCATGGCGGGACGAAGCGGGCTGGTCATACCGGCTGAAGGGCGATGGCACGCGGGACATCTTGCGAGCGCGGCTGGAGAACGATCTACGAACGGGTCACCCGCCAGCGAACGTGGCGTCGTAGGCGCCCACCAGACGCTCCCCCAACGCCTCCGGGTCCTCGCCGCGATGCTCGGCCAGCCAGCGGGCCGTGACCTCCACCCAGCGCGGCTCGTTGCGGCGGCGAGGCGCGCCAGGCGGGGAGAGGTAGGGCGAGTCGGTCTCGACCAGCAGCCTCTCGGCGGGCACCAGCCGCGCCACGATCGCGCTGTCCTCCTCGCCCCGGCGGAACACCAAGCCGCTGAAGCTGATGGCCAGCCCCAGGGTCAGTGCTCGCTCGCCGTAGTCGACCGGTCCGGAGAAGGAGTGCAGGAGCGCCCGCGGCCGGCTGTCCAGTCGGGAACGGGCATCCGCGGCGCCGAACCCGGCGTCCTCGAGCTCGTGCAGCAGATCGTCCTGGGCATTTCGCTCGCCCGGGCGCGAGCGGCAGTGCAGGATGGCCGGCTTGCCCAGTTCCAGCGCGAGCGCCAGGTGCCGTCGAAGATTGATCAGCTGCGCTTCCCGTGGCGAGAACCCCCGGTCGTAATCCAGGCCGGTCTCGCCCACGGCCACGACCCGCTCGTCGCGAGCCAGGGCCATGATCTCCGCCCACATCGGCGCGTCCGCCGTGGCTGCGACGTGCGGATGGATGCCGGCCGAGGCATCGACTCGCGGCCAGCGCTCGGCGAGGGCCACGCTGTCCCGACTGGAGGACAGGTCCCAGCCCGGCGCTAGGAGCCGTTCCACACCGGCCAGTCGCGCGGCACCCAGGACGAGGTCGTTATCGGCCGCGAAGGCGTCGGCCTGGAGATGGGCGTGCGAATCGACCAAGCGCACCGAACGGCCGCCTCCGACCTCGCTTCAGCCCGCGCTCTTGTCGGGCTCCTCCCAGAGTCCGATCTCGCCGCCCTCGCTATCGCGGACCACGCCGTACCAGCCCATGCCGGGCACCTCGGTCCTGGGCGTGACTACCTCACCGCCAAGCGCGCCTGCTTTAGCCACGGCGTCGTCGATGGAGCCGACGGTCACGTACTGGACCATCGTTCGGCGGGCCATCTCGCCGCGTTTGCCGATCGCGCCGCCGACCTCGCCCGGCCCAGCGCGGAACATGTGGTAGCCCTCGAAGCCCGGCGTCTCCTGGAACTGCCAGCCGAAGAGCTCGCCATAGAACCGCTTCGCGCGGTCGGGGTCATCGGCGGGGATCTCCACGTGCGCCATCTGTCCGTGCTCTGCCATCTCGATGCCTCCTGTGTCGGTCGAACATCCGTCCCCTGGGTCGCAGTCTAGGCGGTGGCTTCGGCCTCGAGGCGCGGGAACAGGGGCTCCGGTGCACCGACCTGCCCACCGGCTGGAGCTGCCCCCCAGCGCAGCAGCTCGACCAGAGGCGGGCCGTCGTTGCCATCGGCGCCGTATAGGTACTCCACGCCAAGCTGAGAGGCGGCGCGTGCGGCCACATTCGGCATGAACGGCGCTGCCGCAAGGCTGACCAGCCGGCAGACCTCCAGGAGGTCGCCCAGGGTGGCGCGAAGATGCTCCTCAGCCGCCGCATCGCCGCCTTTGGCCGCCTTGGCCAGTACCCAAGGTTGCTCAGTCTCCACGAATCGGTTGGCCTCGCCCACGAACTCCCAGAGCGCCGCCAGCGCATCGTGCAGCAGGCAACCCCGAAGGCTCGTCTCGTACCGTTCCAGCAAGGCCGGCCACGCAGCGCCGAGCGTGCCGCTCTCGGCTGGCGCCGTTCGCTCGCCCGCCAGGTAGCGCCCGGTCATGGTCAGCGTGCGGTTCAGGAGGTTGCCGAAGTCGTTGGCCAGGTCGGCGTTATAGCGGCGCACGAAGGAGTCCCAGGAGACGTCGGCGTCACGGTCGAAGGGCACCTCGCGCAGGGTCACGTACCGTGCACCGTCCGCGCCCAGGGCGTCGGCCACATCGATGGGGTCCAGGAAGTTGCCGCGGCTCTTGCTCATGCGCTCGCCGCTGGTGAGCAGCCAACCGTGCACCCAGACCTTGCGCGGCAGCGGCAGTCCAGCGCTCATGAGCATCGCCGGCCACATCACCGTGTGGAGCCGATTGATGTCCTTGCCGATGACGTGAAGGTCGCACGGCCACCATTGCTCGAAAGCCTCGAGATCGTCTGGAAAACCGGCGCCGGTGATGTAGTTGATGAGCGCGTCGAACCAGACGTAGACGGTGCCCGCCGCCGGATCCCAGGACCCATCTGGCCGCTGTGCGGAGGAGCCATCGGGCAGCAGCGGGAATGGGATGCCCCACGTCGCGTTCTGGCGGCTGGCTGAGAAGTCTTCCAGGCCCTGCCGGATGAAGCCCAGCATCTCGTTGCGCCGGAACTCGGGCTCGACCCAGTCGGGGTTCTCTGCGAAGTACCGCTCCAGTGGCTCCTGGTAGCGCGACAGACGGAAGAACCAGTTCTGCTCGGAGAGCCACTGGAGCTCCGCGTCGGGATGGTTCGGACAGTGGAAGCCCGTAGCGTCCTCGGTCAGGTCAGCCACGGCGCGGAAGCCCTCGTTGGGGCAGTACCAGCCCTCGTAGGTGCCGGGGTAGAGGTCGCCATTGGCGTGGCAGCGGCGGATGACCTCGTGCACCGCGCGCTGGTGGTCGGCATCGGTGGTGCGGATAAACCTGTCAGGAGCGATGCACAGGGCATCCTCGGCGGTGCGGAACAGATCGACCATCTCGTCGACGAAGGCCTTGGGACCCTTGCCCTGCTCCGCGGCGGTCATGGCGATGTTCACCGAGTACTCGTCCGTGCCGGTGAGGAAGCGCGTCCGGTCGCCGCTCATGCGGTGCCAGCGGGCGATGACGTCCGCGCCGATCACCTCGTACAGCGTGTGCAGTCCGGGGCGATTGTTGGCATAGGCGATGGCCGTTGTCAGGTAATAGCGGCGACGTTCATCCATGGGGACCGCGATGGTAGCAGCGGACCTCCGTCCGGAGGCTCGAGACTGCGCTACGCTGCTGGACGGTCGACGACGCAACCTACTGGGAGTCATCTATTGATCTGCTCGAACTGCGCGGCGCAGAACGCGGAAGGACGAAAGTTCTGCCGCGACTGTGGGACCCGGCTCGCGGCGGGCTGCCCAGTTTGCGGTGCCGCCAACGAGGCGGGTGCCAAGTTCTGCGGTGAGTGCGGCGCGACGCTCACGGAGACCGAGGCGGTGGCGCCCGGACGCACCCGGGCCGCGCTGGCCCAGCCAGCGGCCACCCCCATCGCGGAGCGACGCCTCGTATCGGTCCTTTTCGCCGACCTGGTCGGCTTCACGACACTGGCGCAGGACCGCGACGCGGAGGCGGTCCGTGACATCCTCACGAGGTACTTCGAAGCGGCGCGCGAGGTCGTGGAGCGCTACGGGGGGACGATCGAGAAGTTCATCGGCGACGCGGTCATGGCGGTGTGGGGAACGCCGACGGCGCACGAGGACGATGCCGAGCGTGCGGTCCGTGCGGCGCTCGATCTTGTGGCTGCTGCCCGGACGCTGGGTGCGGAGCAGGGCATCGACGGACTGGAGCTGCGCGCCGGCGTGCTGACGGGCGAGGCCGCGGTGACCATCGGCGCACAGGGCCAGGGCATGGTCGCCGGCGACCTCGTCAACACCGCCAGCCGGCTCCAGTCGATCGCCCCCCCGGGAACGGTCCTGGTCGGCGAGGCGACCCAGCGGGCCGCCTGCGAGGCCGTCGTCTTCGAGCCTCTCGCAGACCAGGCGCTCAAGGGCAAGAGCGCGCCCGTGCCGGCCTTTCGCGCGCTGCGCGTCGTGGCCAAACGTGGCGGGGCGGGCCGCTCGCAGGGTCTGGAAGCACCCTTCGTGGGCCGGGACAACGAGCTGCGCCTGCTCAAGGACCTCTTCCACGCGACCGCGCGGGAGCGAAAGGCTCGCCTGATCTCGATCACCGGCCAGGCCGGCATCGGCAAGAGCCGGC
>JALZLU010000163.1 GCA_030858685.1 Chloroflexota bacterium
ACGAACACGACGGCGGCCAGCTTGACCAGCGTCAACCCGGGAAGGCCGAGTGACTCCGCGAGGGTCACGACGATGGGATTGAACTCCGCCTCAAGCCCGTGGCGCCCGATCATCACCAGGAACGACGCGTAGTCGAAGAATTGGGCACCGACAAGTACGGCGAAGGCGGCGATCGGCATGGCAGCGCTCTCCGATCCGGTCCAGACGGACGGGATCTGGCTCGCCACTGCTCCGCGCGATCCCGGGGGCGACCGGTAGATGGACCGCGCATCGACGCTTCCCGTCTTGACCGGACGATGGTCGCACGAGTCGCGATGTTTGTCGAAAGGAGGCCCTTCCCGGTCGCCGTTGCAGGGGCGTGTCAGTCGTCCCGGACGGCGTGCACCGCCTCAGCCGATGTCGACGAAGACGTTCTTGACCTCGGTGTACAGGTCCATGGCGTTCATGCCCAGCTCGCGACCCATGCCCGACATCTTGTAGCCACCGAAGGGGGCCTCGGTGTGGAAGCTGGCCGTGGCATTCACCGATAGCGTGCCGCTGCGGATGCCCTTGGCCACGCGCATGGCCCGACCCACGTCTCGAGTCCAGATGGAACCGGCCAGCCCGTAGGGCGTGTCGTTGGCCAGGCGGATCGCTTCCGCTTCGTCGTCGAAGGGGATGATGGCCGTGACCGGCCCGAAGATCTCCTCGCGGACGATGCGCATCTCCGGGCGAGCATCGTCGAAGATCGTGGGCATCAAGAACGCGCCACGCTCGAAGGCCTCGCCGGCAGGCGGCTCACCGCCTGTGACCAGCGTGGCGCCTTCCTCCTGCCCGGACCGGATGAACTCCATCACGCGTTCGCGGTGCTTCAGCGAGACCAGGCTGCCGATCTGCGTGGCCGAGTCGGCGGGATCGCCCACCACCAGCGCGCGCGTCGCCTCGGCAAAGCGCTCCACGACTTCGCGGTGCACCGAGCGCTCGACCAGGATGCGGCTGCGGGCGGTGCAGTCTTGGCCGCAGTTGTCGAAGACCGACAGAGGCGCATCCTTGGCGAACCGTTCCAGGTCCGCGTCGGCGAAGACGACACTGGCGCTCTTGCCGCCCAGCTCCAGGGAGACGCGCTTCACATTGCCCGCTGCCAGGCGCAGGATCTCCTGGCCCGTCACGGTCTCGCCGGTGAAGGCCACCTTGCCCACACCGGGATGTGCCGCCAGCGCGGCTCCGGCACTGCCACCCGGCCCCGTGACCACGTTGACCACGCCCTCCGGGAAGCCGGCCTCCAGGGCCAGCTCCCCCAGGCGCAGGGCACTCAGCGGCGTCCACGAGGCGGGCTTCAGGACGCAGGTGTTTCCCGTGGCCAGAGCGGGACCCAGCTTCCAGGCCGACATGTTGAGCGGGTAGTTCCAGGGCACGATCATGCCGATGACGCCGATCGGCTCGCGCAACGTGAAGTCCAATCCCGGCCGGCTGACGGGGATCGTCTCGCCGAAGTGCTTGTTGGCAGCGCCGGCGTAGTACTCCAGCACGAGGCTCACCGCGAAGGCCTCGTTGCGGGCGCTGGCGATGGGCTTGCCGGCGTTGCGCGAATCGAGCTGCGCCAGATCCTCCACGTTCTTCTTGACCAGATCGGCGTACTTCTGGAGCGTGCGGCCGCGCTTGGAAGCCGACCAGCCCGACCACGGCCCCTCGAAGGCCTTCTGCGCCGCCGCCACGGCCCGGTCCACGTCCTCCTTGCCGCCCAGCGGCACCTGCGCTAAGACCTCTCCCGTGGCGGGGTTGGATACCTCGAATGTCTGGCCATCGGCCGCATCGACATGCTCACCACCGATGAGCATCTGAAGGCGGCTGGGATCCGATGAGGGGTCCGCGGCGCCTGCGGTGCGTGGTTCTGTCGTCATCCGCGGATGATAGACCGAGGCGTGACGGCGCCCCGCACGGCCCAGCGCGCGTCGACCCGGGCACTCAGCCGTCCGACCGGGTCCCCCGACCAGCGCACGCGCCCGTCAGCCAGGCCCAGCCACTCATCGAGGTGCCAGCAAAGCACCGGCGCCACGGCCGCGAAGTAGGCGAACGTGGACCAGAAACCGAGGAAGAGCGTCGCTAGGAAGATGGCCGTGCCCCACAGGATCATGGATGCCGGCGAGCGCACCACAAGCCAGCTCCCGGTGGCGAGCAGGCCGCCGGCCACGAACCGCAGCGATTCCAGGAGGGGTCGAAGTGCGGGATCCAGGCTCAGGCCATAGGCCACCGAGTAGTAGGCCCGGTCGTGGACGGCCTCCGCCATGCGCAGGCTGGTGAGCACGGACGCCGGGCCCCAGATGAGGAGGACCGGACCCCACGTGGCGAGTGCCACGGCACCGAAACCGAGCAGCGCCGCGCCGGGACCCCACAAGACCAGGAGCGGCGGCAGCCAGGCCAGCGCGTAGGGCTTGAAGGTCACCGCTAGACCGAGCAGCGCACCGCCCATAAGCGCCGAGCGCTGTGCCGCCAGCAGTGCGACCAGGAGGAAAAGGCCCGCACTGGTGTCGTTGGAGCCATCGGAGGCGGTGACCAGGAGGACGGCGGACGCAGCGTACGCAGCCAAACCCAGGACACGTCCCCGAATGGCCAGCACGACCAGGATGAGCAGGGAAACACCCATCTCCACCACGCGCGGGTCGGTCGATGGCAGGTACCACAGCAGCGCCAGCGGTCCGTAGGCGAAGGGCGCCCCGGTAGAGGATGGGCCGGGGTACCCCACGCCGTACGGGTTGCCACCGGCCAGCGCGTGCTCGATGGCCATGCCCGTGACGGCAAGCACATCCGACTGGCCGAAACCGACGAGTGCGGAGCGCATCAGCACGCCTACCGCGAGTAGCACCACGACGACAGCGGGCCCGATGCGAAATCGCAGTGAGACGAACAGCGTCGCGACCACGAGCAGAAGGCAGAAGACCTGCGCGGTGCGCGGCGTGCCGACGCCCGCCAGGAGGAGCGCGGCGACCAGCAGGGCCAGCCACACCGGGCCGTCCCGTGCCAAGGTGGGGCGCTGTGCCGCCCAGCTGCGGAGCGGCGTCACGGATCGCCCAGCCGGCTAGTAGATCATCTGGATGTCGGTCGACAGGTGGACGGTGAAGGTCTCGTCCGGAAGGCTGGGGTCGAGTTCCAGGTCGTCCACCTCCGCGTGTCGCGTCAGCCGCTCGCCGATGTGGTCGGCGAGGAGCACGATGAGACCCGTGGCACGATCGACGCCGACTTCCAGCCAGCGGTCCGGCCGGTCGGTCAGCAGGTGACTCGTGCGCGGGTGATCGCAGCGCAACAGGATGGCCTCGCGGTCTCGCACCAGGGTGAGGCTGCCCATCATCGTCACCAGGCCGGTAGCCAGTACGTTGCGACAGAAGCCGCGCGGATGCACGAAGGTCTCCGCGACCGTATCGGGCGGCAACGGGGTCCGCGGCACGCGCACCTGCGAGAAGCCGGGCAAGCCGGGGTCAGTGGCGCCCGATACACGCCGCGGGACGGGCCGCACGCTGGCCGTGCCACTGCGCGCATCGAGGGTCTTGACGACCTGTCCGTCCGTGACCCACACGTCGTAGTCGCGACTGACACCGGCCGTCTGGCGCCGCCGGACGACGCGGGCCAGGCCGGGATGACGAATGGCCACCTCGATGATCTCGACGTCCTCGCCGCGAGCGTTCCACAGCCGCTGCACGATGCGCATGCGCAGGCTGCTGAAGCGCAGCTCCGACTCGGCCATGAAAGCGAAGAGTTCGGCGGGTCGCGGCGCCTCCGGACCCAACGCCACCACGTCCGGCAGCGGGGGAGGGGCGGACGGATCGACCGGCACCAGATCGCGCATGGCACCGATCGTAGCGGAGCAGGCATGGCCGCGCAGTCGCTCGATGCGGGTCGTAGACTGCGAAGCGACCATCGCATGACGCAGAGGGCGCAAGGATCGTGGACACCAGCGCCGCCCGACCGGCAGAGGAAGCAGCGACCGACGTGCGGCCCAAGCAGCGTTCAGCCACGGGCGCCGGCCCGCGCATGGAGCGCGACCCCCTGGGCGAGCTCGAGGTCCCCGGCGATGCCTACTACGGTGTCCAGACGGCCCGCGCCATCGCCAACTTCCCCATCAGTGGCCGCCGCCCCGACCCCTCGCTGGTGCGCGCCGCGGTCCAGGTCAAGAAGGCAGCCGCACGTGCCAATCACGCCACGGGCCGCCTGCCGGATCACCTGGCCGGCGCCATCATCCGCGCCGCCGATGAGGTCCTGGGCCTGACCGATGCGGACGGATCCGGCGACGCCTCCGACCTCCAGGCGACGCTCCTGGACGCCTTCCGGGTCGACCCGTTCCAGGCCGGTGCCGGCGTGAGCCACAACATGAACACCAATGAGGTGCTGGCCAACCGCGCCATCGAGCTGCTGGGTGAGCTCGGCGTGGGCAGCGGGCAGCGCGGCGACTACACCACGGTCAGCCCCAACGATCACGTCAACATGGCCCAGTCGACCAACGACACCTTCCCCACGGCCATGCGCCTGGCCACCCTCGATCGCATCAGTGAGGTCCTGTCCTCGGTGGAGGAGCTGGCCGACGCCTTCGACGAGCGCGCCGGTGTCTTCGATAGCGTGCTCAAGTCCGGGCGTACGCACATGCAGGATGCCGTTCCCATTCGGCTGGGCCAGGAATTCGCGGCGTACGGCCTGACCATCCGTCGCGCACACGCCCGCATCGCCCACGCCGCGGAAGGGCTGGCGGAGCAGAACATCGGTGCCACGGCGGTGGGCACCGGGTTGAACGCCGAGCCGGAGTACATCGAGCTCGTGGTGGGCTTCCTGTCCGAGCAGACCGGCTACCAACTGCGCACGGCGGAACACCTGGTGCAGGCCACGGCATCCATGGCGCCGATGCTCGACGTCTCGGCTGCGCTTCGTGGTCTGGCCATCGACCTGGCGAAGATCTGCGAGGACCTCTTGCTGATGTCGTCGGGGC
>JALZLU010000172.1 GCA_030858685.1 Chloroflexota bacterium
CAGCCAGCGGCTCGCCGGCCGCAAGCCCGACGCGCAGCGCCGGACCACCCTCGACCTCGCCGGCTGCGCGCTGCATCGCGATAGCGCAGCGCACCGCGGCGACGGCGCTCGAGAACGCCACCATCAGCCCGTTGTCGGTCGACTTCACCTCGCGCCCGCCTTGCGCTGTGATCGCCGCGCGCAACAGCGCGAAGTGCTCGCGCCGCACCGCCTCGTCCGCGACGTCGCCGTGGCGCCGGCGCAGCGCCGCCGAGCCCACGCGGTCGGTGAACAGGATCGTGACGAATGGCCCCTGCATCGCAGACAACATCATCCACGCTGCAGCGCGCGTGCAGCGGCGCGCCACGGACATCGCCTGCCTGGCGGTCGACCAGCAGCAGCACCTCGCAGACGTCGCGGCAGCGCCCCTGCGCGAGGCGCACGGCGACCTACCCGGCGTCCGGGGCGGCGCCAGCTAACACCACACCGCGAATCGCCAGTGCCTTGCAGAGCTCGTTCATGCTCTCGGCGCTGAGCAGCCCGATGCTGGACGAACGGTCCTTGCGAAGGAGCGTCGGCGCGTCGAGCAGGGCGACGCTGTCACGGTCGACTCCATCTGCGGGACCGAGCCGGACCGCAGTCGGAACTGGCCGAGATGGACAAGACGCGGCCGGCTGTCGTCATGCATCGCGATTTCGCCGGACGCGTGCTCAACGACGTTCCCGTCGTGCCGCTGACCACCACGATGCGAGATATCTCGCCAGGCCGCCGCGTAGGGCTACCAATCAAGCCCGCGCCAGCACAAAACTCCCACGCTGCCCATAGAACGGGCGTGGAGTCGTGGCCGTTGTCGGCAGCCGCACCGGCGGCCATGAGCACCTGTGCCTCCACCGCTCCGGCAAGATGGTGCGCGCACTCAAGGCGCCACAACGCCCGCTGCCGGCTGCTCGTTCAGCCGAGAACCGCCAGATCGCCGACGTGCTGCAGGTCTCGGAGAAGACCGTGGAGTTTGATGTTGGCCTCCGCGATCAGCTTCACCACCTCCATCTCGCGCGGGGTCAGCTCGTCGGGCCGCTTGGGGCCGTCCTCGAGCCACTGCTTCATCAGCGCCTGCTGGGTGCGCGAGTTGAGGAAGGTGCGGCCGTCGGCCACGGTACGGATAGCGTCGATCTCGTCCGGCTCGAGTTAGTGCGCCACGACGACAGCTGATCATCCGGCGAGGCGGGCCAGGCTACGCCGCATCCTCGTCGCGCGGTGGCAGCGCCGCTCTGAGGGTGCGCCGCACCTCAGCGCGCTCGCGATCGAGTCGGGTAGCGAGGATCCGCCAGCCCTTGCGGTCCACCGGGTTGCGCTCTACGACAACC
The DNA here is from genome assembly GCA_030858685.1 of Chloroflexota bacterium. Taxonomy (GTDB): domain Bacteria; phylum Chloroflexota; class Limnocylindria; order Limnocylindrales; family CSP1-4; genus Palsa-1032. Next base: position 1,344 of record JALZLU010000172.1, read on the forward strand.
GCCTCGTAATGGTCGTCGATGGCCGCAATCCGCTCCCCGGCCTGGCGTAGCGCCTTGCGCCGGTCGACCTCGCGCGCGTGTCGGACACCCAGTGCGGTGTAGGCCTTGTCGCCGAGGATGATGTAGGTCTTCTCACGCCCGTCCCCCACCGCCTTGAAGCGCTCGGCCTCGAGATAGATCCACAACCGTTTGGCGAGGCCCCCGAGCTGGCGCTGCACGCGCCAGTCGAGGTAGGTCACATACTGCTTTTCGAGCTGACGGACGAGCCATGACGCCAACTTGATCTCATAGCTGTTGCCCCTCAACGCCCCTGTTTCCGCCCCATCCTCGCGGGTAGGCACATCGGCCTCGATGTCCTCGGCCCATACCGCGGACTCCACCAAGTGAACCATTGACGCCAGCTTGGGCTTGGTCTCTCCGGAATGGGCGTTGAACCCACCGATCGTGATCAGTGCCCCCGCGAGGTTCTCGATCGCCCCACGGATCAGGCGGACCTCCTTGCCCGAAGGTTTGCGCCCGTATAGGGCTACGCCAAGCTCATAGAGGGTGCAGTTGAGTAGCCCATCCCTGGACCGACCCGACTCAAACCAGCGGGCCGTCAGCCAGGAGAAGACATCGAGTTCGAGCGGGCCTAGCGCGGCACCTTTGCTTCGAACAACCACGCCGAGAAAATCCTTGCCGCGGACCTCCAGTTGGCCCTGCCCACTGGCGGCGCCAGGCTCCCACCCTCCCCAACGGCTGAGGTTGGTTTCCATCGCACTACGCTCACGCCGAGGCACACCCATCTGACCGGGAGCATCACCGCCCACGCGGACGGAACGGTGGGAAAAGCTTGACCATGGTGCTCGGCTGCTCCCAGACGGTGGACCGCCACTCCCGCAGGGTGGACCGCCGCTCCCACCGAGGGTGGACCCGTGCTCCCAGCTGGGCACGAGGCGAGGCGGGCTACCGGCAGCCGGCGCATCTGTTTCCCGGTTCACGGGAAGGCCCACCGGGCGGGAAGATGAGGTGTTGCCCTCAGCCTCGCGCGGGTGGGCGGCGGAACCGTGAACCCACACTCCCAGACGGTGGACCGACACTCCCAGACGGTGGACCGACACTCCCGCTTGATGGCCGGCTGAAGCGTGTGGGCACGAAGTCTTCGTTTACGCGACGGTGGACCCGCACTCCCGCTCAAGGGGGAAAGGAGCAGGGGCCGCGCTGTCGGACGGTGGACCCGCACTCCCGCTCGACGAGCTTTTCGCCGCCACGCAGAATCCTTGGCGGGCGGCGCGGCTTCGTGATCTAGACGGTGGACTTAAGCTCCCGCAAACGAGGCGCTTTGAGGGTGGACCGCAGCTCCCATGTGACGGTGGACCACCACTCGCTGGAAGGGTGGACCAGCGCTCACAGAACGGTGGACTTGCGCTCCCACGTCGCACCCGGCAACCGCAGTGGTGGAGCGGGGTTGCGAGGCCCTTAACGTCAGTAAGTACGTTAGAAATACGTTCAACTGCCTAACGTCGCGCTCGCCCTTGGCTCGCGCACCGTTGATCAAATGACTTTCGGGACAGGATCAAAGGGACTCAACAAGAAGCAAGCAACGTATTCCACTCGCGCACGACCAGAGTGGCTGACGCGACATCGGCTGGCCCCGCGAAATGAAAGATTGCGTTGACCAGCAGCGACCGGCCGTGGCCGATGCCGTTCTCGCGTAAGCCACGGGCGTGGCCGTCGAGCAGCTCCTTCTGGGGTCCGTAGACACGCAGTTTACGTTCGATGGTGGGCTCGGTCGCGTAGGGCCACTCCTCGGATGCGCGCAACAGCCGCCACTGCCTCACCAGGTCGCGCGCCGCCGCCAAGTCTCGAGGTGTGCTGGCGTGAAGGACGGCCTGCGCCAGCGCGTTGCGGCTGACTCGCTGGCCGTTCTCGCGCAGCTCGTCCACGCGTCGCTCGAGGGAGGCCCAGACCGCCGTGACGAACATCACAGGCAGCTCGTGACGAAGCCCGCGGACAGACGCGAGCTCAGGCGGCGGGTGAGCGGCCTCCCGCGCGGCTGCTGTGAGGGGCTGCGGCGACTGGCGAGGGACCCGCCGCCGCGCGGCAGGCCGGGTGCCACCCCCCTCCCCACTCTGGCGTTTCGGCGCCTCCTCGATGGCCGCACTGATCACCGCGGTTTCTTCGCGGCGGACGTCTAAGGGGTTGTCGGTCTCGAGCAACTTCAGCCGAGCCATCAGGCCGCCTCCTCGATCGCCGGCGTGATCGGCCGCATGCCGTCGAGCTCGGCCGCGAGCGCCCGGTAAGCGCATGCCGCTTCGCCGTCGGGTGCGCGCAAGAGCACTGGCACTCCCTCCGTCCCAGCGTCGTGGAAAGCGGCACGCATCGGAATCTCTGTCGCGGTGATCGGGACCTGGAGTTTGGGCAGCGCCTGGGCCAGGGTCTGGTAGGTGTTGCGGCGCGGGTCTACCTGGTTCGGGACGAGCGCGGTGATCGCGACGTCGACGCGCTTGCGTCGAAGCTCGGCCAGGGTCTTCAAGAGCGTCGCAGCGCCCTTGAAGGCATTGCGGTCGACCATCGAGACAGGCACGACCACCTCCGGCGCGGCGCACAACGCGTTAGTGGTCAGCATGCCGAGGTTGGGCGGGCAGTCGATCAGGACGATGTCATAGCCGTCGACCTGTTTCTCCAGCGCGCTCGCCAGGAACTCCTCCCGACGGACCTGGCTCACAAGCGTCATCTCAACATCCGCGAGCTTCTCGTGGCCGGGCACGAGATCGACGCCGCGCGCAACGCCGTGAATGGTCGCCTGCGCGATCTCCGCGGAGCCGAGGAAGACCTCGTACAAGGTCGCCTGCGCGTCGGCAGGCGAGCGGCCGAACAGCGCCGTGAGATCGTGCTGCTGGTCGAGATCGATCACGACCACACGCTTGCATCCCCCCTCCCCCATCGCTACTGCGAGGTTCGCCGTCATCGTGGACTTGCCGGCGCCACCCTTCTGATTCGCGATCGCGATCGTTCGTGCCATGCCCATTCCTTTCGATGTTCCGGTGCGCCTTCCTGCCAGCGTCCCGCCCGTCCTCACGTCCAAGCGCCCAGCCTTCCGACCTCCCTCTCGCCCGGTCAACCTCCCATCCTTCCTCCCGTACGGCCGCCCTGAGCTCCGACCGGCCACCCTCGCACTCGACCTGGCGTTCGCCCGAACGACCTCCGTTCCTTCCACCCTTCCTCCCATCCTTCCGGTCAGGGTACGCCGCGCGTCGGCCGGATTGCCCGGGGAGGGGAGCTCGCTGCTCCGCTGTCGGTCTGCGACTCCTTGCCACTTCGGCGGAGGGTCAAGCGCCCCACCGGTTCCTCTTCTGCGATCTCAGACGTGACTGCGGGAAGCCGCTCGGCGTCTTCAAGAAACGGATGCGCCGACGGGCCCGGCATCCTGCCGTCGCTGGCCAAAGCGAGGCCGCCGCCAAAGGGCCGTGCGCCGAGGCCGGCATCCCGCTGTCACACGCTCGGCGTGGTGGGGTGCGCCTACAGCGGGGCCGTTGAGCTGCTGGCCCGGGTGGAGGAGGTGCGCAGGCGCCAGCCGCTGGAGGTCACGGCGATCGTGAGGACTCATGTCGATCGCCGGCGG
>JALZLU010000188.1 GCA_030858685.1 Chloroflexota bacterium
CGACCCGCTGCTGGTGGGTCTCATCGCCGGTACCGGGCAGACCATCGGAGAGCTCACCGGGTACCTGGCCGGCTACAGCGGCCGCAAGGCCCTGGGCATGGACGCCCGCACGCAGCGGATGACGGTCGTGATGCGGCGTTGGGGTGCGCCCATCCTGTTCCTGCTGGCGCTTGTCCCGAATCCCTTCTTCGACGTGGCGGGCATCATCGCGGGAGCCACGCGCATGCCGCTGCGCCTATACCTCCTGGCGGCGGGCTCAGGCAAGATCCTCAAGAACATCACCCTGGCCTATGGCGTGGCCCTGGGCATCGACTGGATGTTCGGGACCTTCATGTGACCGGACCGATGTCGGTGACGGTGCTGGCCGGCGGCTACGGCGGCGCCAAGCTGTCGCATGGCTTCGCGTTGATCGCCGCCGAACGGGGCCTCGATCTCTGCGTGGTGGTCAATACGGGCGACGACCTGGAGCTGCACGGCCTGGCGGTGTCGCCCGACATCGACACGGTGATGTACACGCTGGCCGGGTTGGCCGATACGACCATGGGTTGGGGCGTCCGCGACGAGACCTGGTCGGCGGCCGCACTGCTGGAGCGCTACGGCGCCGAGACCTGGTTCCGGCTGGGCGACAGAGACCTGGCCACGCACATCCGACGCACGCAGCGGCTCCGTGAGGGCGCCACGTTGACTGACGTGACCGCGGAACTGGCCGCTGCGCTGGGAGTCAATGCGCGACTCCTGCCCGCGACGGACGGTCGACTCAGGACGCGTGTGCGCACGGCCGAGGGCTGGCTCGACTTCCAGGACTGGTTCGTGCGGCGCCACCATGCCGACGCGGCGTTGGAGCTGCGCTTCGACGGAGCTGCCGAGGCTCGGCCGACTGGCGGGGTGCTGACCGCCGTCGAAGGCGCCGACCTCCTGGTCCTGGCGCCATCCAACCCATTTGTGAGCATCGGCACGATCCTGGCAGTACCCGGTGTGGAAGCCGCGCTCCGCTCAGCGCCTGCGCCCGTGGTCGCGGTGAGCCCCATCGTGGGCGGCAAGGCACTGCGCGGCCCGGCCGATCGGATGTTCGAGTCGTTGGGTGGCGAGGCCAGCGCCCTGGGCGTGGCACGACTCTACGAAGAGCGCCATCCCGGCCTCCTGGACGCCATCGTCATCGACCTCGTCGACGAGGATCTGGCACTGCCCATCGAGGCGCTGGACATCCCCGTCCTGGTGGCACAGACCGTGATGAATACGGACGACGACCGCGCCGCCCTGGCAGCGACGATCCTTGAAGCTTTTCGGCCCTAGCCGGTGGCCACCGCCTACCATGACCAGGTGAGCGCCGCGTTCGCCGATCTGCGCCTTCTCCATGTCGTTGTCCCGCTGCGCAGCCTGGCCTCGGGCAAGGCGCGCCTGGGCGGCTCGATCGACGCCGAGGAGCGAGAGACGTTGTTGCGAGGGATGCTCCGCCGCACCCTCGCCGTGCTCGATGCGTGGCCGGCCAGCCGAGCGATCCATCTGGTGAGCACGGACCCGGGCCTGCTGGTCGAGACCGTGGTCGACCTGTCCACGCCGGTCCGGCCCCTGCTCCAGCGCCACGGAGGACTCAACGAGGCCCTGCGCATGGGACGTGACGACGCCGTTGCCGCTGGGGCGACGGCCGTCCTGATGTTGCCCGCCGACCTACCGTACCTCTCGATCGACGCGCTCGACGGGCTCCTGGAGGCGGCCGATGCGGCGCTGGCTGCCGGGTCGGGCGGTCCGGTCCTGGTCATCGCGCCGTCTGACGCACGCCAGGGGACGAACGCGCTGCTGCTCTCGCCGCCGGACCTCATCGAGCCATGCTTCGGCCTCGACTCGTTCGAGGCGCATCTCCGCGCGTCAGCCCGCGTCGGGGCTGCGCTGCAGGTGGTGGACGACCCGGCGCTGGGATTCGACGTCGATACGCCGGAGGACCTGGAGAGGCTCGAGTCCGGCGTGATGCGCGAGCTATCAGACCTCGGCGCGAGTCCGGTCGGAGCGGGCGTCGAGTGACGGACGAGGCGGCATCAGCGGGGAGTCAGCCCCGCGGCTCGCGACATGGCGCGCGATTGCTGGCCGTGGCGCTGCCGGCTCTGCCCCAGGTCAAGCCGGGCGACGACCTGCCGGGGATGGCGGTCGACGCCTGGCGGGATCTGGCAAGGCACGATCCGACGCTGGCACCGGCCGAGGGCGATGTGCTGGTGGTGACCCAGAAGGTGGTTTCGAAGGCAGAGGGCCGCATCGTCGACCTGCGCACCATCACCCCCCGAGCGGAGGCCGCGGAGTTCGCCGCTCGATGGGACCGCGACCCGCGCCAGGTGGAGGTCGTGCTGCGCGAAGCGGCGGAGATCCTGCGCATGGAGCGGGGCATCGTCATCACCCGCACCCGCCACGGCTTCGTGTGCGCCAACGCGGGCGTGGACGCCTCGAACACGGGCGACGCGGAGACGCTGACGCTCCTGCCGGACGACTCGGATGCGTCCGCTCGAGCCATCCGGGATCGCCTGGTGGAGGCCTTCCGGGTGCCGCTCGGCGTCATCGTGAGCGACTCCTTCGGGCGGCCGTGGCGGTGGGGCATCGTCGATGTGGCGCTCGGTGTGGCGGGGTTCCAGCCGCTGGACGACATGCGCGGCCGCCCGGATGCGGACGGGCGGGTGATGCACGTGACGGTGGTCGCGGTGGCCGACCAGATCGCCTCTGCGGCCGAGCTCGCCTCGGGCAAGACCAGCGGCCAGCCGCTCGTGCTGGTGCGCGGCGCGACCCTGCCCGAAGGCGAGGGCTCCGTGGCGGCCGACGTGGTCATGGAACCGGCCAACGACCTCTTCCGCTGAGCCGGCGCTGCTGCCTGGCGTGCTCGCGGGCCGACCGTCGGCGGCCGAGTTACCGACCACGTTCCATGGCCAGGCATCAGCCGGTCCGCGCACGGCATCGGCTAGGCTCCGCTGGTGAAGCTCGGACTCCAGATCAGCTCGTTCACCTGGCCCGACGGCCCCGGGCGCATCGGTCCCACGCTGGCAGATATCGTGCGCACGGCCGACGAGGTCGGCTTCGACTCCATCTGGGTGATGGACCACTTCTTCCAGATCCGCAGCGTGGGCAAGAACGAGGAGCCGATGCTCGAGGGCTACACGACCCTGGGCTACATCGCCGCTCTGACGAAGCGCGCGCGACTGGGCCTGATGGTCGGCGGCGTCCATTACCGCCAGCCCGGGCTTTGGATCAAGGCCGCCACCACGCTCGACGTCCTCTCCGGTGGCCGCTCCTACTTCGGCATCGGCGCGGCCTGGAACGAGGAGGAGTCGCGCGGCCTGGGCTTCCCCATGCCTGAGCTGCGCGTCCGCTTCGGCATGCTGGAGGAGACGCTGCGCATGGCCCACGCCGCCTGGCAGGGCGAGCACGGCACGCAGGAGGCGTTCGCGGGTCGGCACCATCGGGCCGAACGGCTCCTCAACAGCCCCCAGGCGATCAGCCGTCCGCACCCGCCGATCCTCATCGGTGGCGGCGGCGAGCAGGTCACCTTGCGGTTGGTGGCGCAGTACGGCGATGCCTGCAACGTCTTCGGTGGACCGGATCAGATCCAACACAAATACGAGGTGCTGC
>JALZLU010000201.1 GCA_030858685.1 Chloroflexota bacterium
ATACACCGAACCTTCGCGCGGCGGCCGAGACTCGTCACCACCGAGGCCGACTTCCGCCGCCAGCAGCGTGACGCGCTGCGTTCCGGCCGCGTCGAGCGTGTCGCCGATGGTCGCCCCCTCCACCAGCGATGATGAGCCCTCGCACGCCACGAGGACGAAGGCCAGGCTCAGGAGGCGCAGAAAGTTCATGCCCGGGAGTGTGCCACTCATCAAGGGCTCCACCCGCGGGCGCTCGATTCGCTACCCTCTGGCGGACGTGCATCTGGGGGCAGGCCCGCTGGGGCGCTTCGAGGGAGGATCACCGCACATGTCGCAAGCACCGCCGCCTGCACCACCTCCGGCTGTGCCACCCCCGCCCCCGCCGCCGCCGGCCGCTGCGCCGCCCGCTCCAGCCTTTGACATCGGCCGCATCACCAGCCGCCTGAATCAGGCTGAGCTGCTGCTGGTCGGCGGGGCGCTGATCATCCTGCTCATCAGCGAGCTGCTATTGGGTATCCTCCTGGCCGAGTACGGCGTGGGCCAGCTGCCGCTCCTCCTGTCGGCGGGCATCGTCGCCCTGGTGTGGCTGCAGAAGACCGCACGAGCCCACATCGCGTCGTACAGCGCCCTGCTCGTGGTGCTCGGCGCGGCGCTGGGCTTCCTTGGCCTGGTGCAGATCCTCAATGACCTGCGCGGCGCGGTCAGCTTCAGCTCTGACGCGCTGACTTGGCTGGGCCGCCTGTCTCTCTACGCAGGCACGCTCCTGGCAGGTTTCGGGGCCTACGTGCTGGCGCGTGCGTCTCGCCTTCTGGGCACCTGACGGAGGATCGCGCCGGCCGCTCCCGGACCATCCCCGCTTGCACTGGACTGGTACGCTCCCCCGGGTTCATACGAGCTAGAGGTTCGGAACAGAAGATCGCCGCCCCAGCGGCAGGGCTCGTTCTCGTCACCGGCACTCGGTCCGGTCGACGGGATCTCATCCCATCGACGCGACTCCAGGTGCGCGTCCGCGCAGACACCCCCAGTTGTCACGTGCTCCCTGCCCTACGCTGCCGAGTGGCCACCAGCGCCGCGACCGTGCCCCAGCACGGACGTGCGGCAGTGAGGAGCGAAACGTGCTGTCACCACTCGAGGGCGCCCGCCCACCACTCGAGAGCGCCCACCGGGCATCCAGGTTCGTGCCGCACCTGGCCATCGCCATGGTCATCGCCTTCGCCGTTCCATTCACGACGCCGCTGGCAGGCGGCGGAGCGCCGGTCCGTGCCGGCTCATCCTGCGGCACCAATCACGACAGCAAGTCGACTCCGCCCTCCACCATCCGAGTTCACCGCACCGCGAGTGACACCGTGGACATCGTGCCCTTCCGGGAATACGTGGGCATCGTGATGGCCTCCGGCGAGTGGCCCTACTACCTGCCCCAGGCCGTCCTCGAGGTAGGCGCGACGGCGACCAAGCAGTACGCCTGGTACTACACCCTGGAGGGCAACCACCGTTCCTGGTATCGAACCGAGAACGGCGTGTGCTATGACGTCAAGGACACCACCAACGACCAGCTCTTCCGGCCCGAGCGTGCCGACGTCAAGCAGAATCAGCTGGATGCGGTCGAAGCGACCTGGGACCTCACCCTGCGCAAGTTCGGCCGCTTCTTCCTGACCGGTTATCGGGCGGGCACCGAATCAGAGTGCGGCGCGGACGCGAATGGCTGGAAGATCTACGCCAAGAGCGCAGTCGATTGTGCCGAGAAGGGCATGGATCGCCAGGCGATCCAAGAGCTGTACCTCATGCCCAAGCTCAAGTTCGTATGGACCGACGGCGGACCGGTCGACGAGGGCGACCCTTCCGGCATTCCCACCGTCCAGGCGCCCCAGACGGCGCTCAAGGCTGACGGCTCACTGGCCGGTCGCGCCATCACGGTGAGCTGGAGCGCCACCGACGAGAGCGGCATCAAGCGATACACGCTGCAGCGCAGCATCAACGGCGCCGCCTGGCAGCCCATCGACCTGCCTTCCTGGACCTCGACGGAGGTCACGCTGGGCATCCAGGACGGCCGCGCCTATCGCTTCCGCGTCCGCGCACGCAACAACGACGGCAACTGGAGCACGTTCCGGACGGGCACTTCCTTCCGCGCCAACGTGCTGGAAGCGCAGGAGTCGGTGCTGGCTGGCGGGGAGTGGCAGCAGCATCGTGACCCGGCAGCGTCAGGCGGTTACACCCGTTTCTCCGAGACCGCCGGAGCCCGTTCGACGCTCTCCTTCACTGGCCGGGCGATCGCTCTCGTGGCGCCGCGCGGTCCCGGTCGCGGCGAGGCACGCATCCTCATCGACGGCACGCAGGTCGCCGTGGTCGATCTGCGAGCCGCCACCGAATCGGACAAGCAACTCGTCTTCACGCGCAGCTGGCAGAAGTCCGCCCAACGCACCATCCGAGTCGTCGTGGTGGGCACGGACACGCGTCCGCGGGTGGATGTGGACGCGTACCTGGTGCTCGAGTAGCCAGAGGGCTGAACGCGGCTCAGCTTCTGGCGAAGCCGTACACGAAGTCGAGCTGCACCTGCCGCTCGATGGTGCCGGGACGCGCCTCCCGCGTGGCTCGGGCGGCCGCCTCGGGTTCGAGTCCGGCCGCCACCAGCAAGCAGGCCACGGCCGTGCCCGTGCGCCCCATGCCACCCACGCAGGCGACCGCCACCGAGCGGCCGTCGCGCAGCCGCTGTGTCACACCGGCCAGGACCTCGCGATAGGTCGCGCGATCCGAGGGCACGGCCATGTCCGGCACCGGGTGGTGGAGTACCTCCAACCCAGCAGCCTCCAGTGCAGCGACGGCGCCGCCGACGCCGAGCGACGCCAGCTCATGCGCCTCGACGAGCAGTAGGAGCGTGTCCACATCGTGGGAGCGGCGAAGCGCGGTCGCGTCCGCCGCCAGGTCACGCCAGTGGAGATTGCCACGGGTCGCTCTCCCGTCGCGTTTGCCGGGCAGGAAGGTCATGCCCAGCGAGCCCGTCCAGCCAGCCGCGGCTGGCACGCTCGCCGGGTCGATCCGATCCAGGCGCAGCGGCGAGCCGGCTGATGTGCGCCAGCCATGGAAGGCAAGCAGCCGCTCGATGATGGGCTTCACGACTGCGGCCCCGCGCATCCCCTCGAGCCACTCGAGAGGGATGCCGTCCAGGCCCCAGTAGAGACCAGCCAAGGCGCCCGCCACGGCGGCCGTGGTGTCCGTATCGTGGCCGTATGCGATGGCGCGCTTGACCGTCTCCGCGTACGTATCCGCGCCCGCGAAGGCGTCCCAGGCCGACCAGAACGAGTCGATGGCACCGCCCCGGCCTTGCCGTTTCGGCCACCCATCCAGCGCCTCCAACGCCGCGAGGTGTGACGCGCTCGCGGGTCCGTGCCGCCCGTAGTAGACGCGCAGACGCCGCAGTGCGGCGCTTAGGGCGCGGGCGCGATCCGTATCGCCACGCAGCAGGTCTCGCGCCATGACTACGTAGAGGCCACAGACCACCTGGCAGGTGACATGCCCGTGCGTCACCCGTGAGGCGCGATGTGCTCGCTCGACCAATTCGGGCAGCTTGACCCCCGGCTCGATCGCGGTGAGCGCCACGGGCAGGATGCGCATCAGCGATCCGTTGCTCTGGCTGCGCTCATGATCCGGGCCCGCTT
>JALZLU010000204.1 GCA_030858685.1 Chloroflexota bacterium
GAGCACCACCGTGAGACGGTTCGGGAACCGCCCGTGAGTGCAGTTCGCCGCGCCAGCTTGCGGGCTGCCCGGAGCTGCCCGGAGCGGCCCGGGCGGCCTACTGCTACGCGTGGTGGATCCACGCGTCATCCGGGGTGAGTTCGCTATCGGGGCGCTTGATCGAGCAGGTCGCTGCGTGATGAGCCTGGGGGATGTCCAGAAAACCAGTCGGCGACCTCATCAACAAGCTGCGGGCGCGTGCCGGCGTCCTCAATGATCCAACGAAGAGCCCACACGCTCTTCGGGACCTTTACCTGACGAAGCCGACGGATGAGCGCACGTAGCGCGTCGGAAAGGCTTCTTGGCCACGATCGCCGAGTCGTTTGAGTGATGGCCCATCGATGGCTCACGCGCCGTAGTAGCCGAGTAGATCCTCCGTAGGGTCCGACGCCCAGCGTCTCTCCGGGGGCGCCATTGCCAGATGAGCGAGCTCTGCGGCGTCATCTCGCCGAATCGAGCCGGGTGCTGGGCAGATTCCGGCGAGAATGACACTCTGCGGCCGGTCGAGCTCGGGCCCACTGAGGTAGGTCGTCGACAAACAGTGTACCGGGGGGAGAGGTGTCGAAGGTCGAATGAGCCCACTCTTGACGGGACGCACGACACATGCCAAGGGTCCGACGCCTCCGCGTCTCTACGGGATGCGAACAGCTGTGAAATGGGCTCAAAGGGTCGAAACGAAGCGATAGCGGTCGCGCTCTGCCTCGAAGCGACCGACCGGGGTCCGCGGCTCGTGCGACAGCACCACCGTCCAGCCCTCCTCGGTCGCGCGGCGAAAGAGCGAGTGCTTGACCTCCACGCTGGTGAGAGGGAAGTCGTCGAAGCTGGGCACCCAGCGGGGATTGGCGCTCCACGGCCGCATGCACAGGTCGCCGAAGAACCCGATAGTGCCCCGCTCTCCCCTGACCACCACGGCCTGGTGACCGCCCGAGTGGCCACCCGTCCGGATCGCGCGGACTCCGGGCAGCACCTCCTCCTCCCCGTCCGCCGAGCCGCCGCGTGCGAAGCCTTCCGCCAGCCGCAGCTCATCCTGATCGTACGAGGCTTGCAACCGGGGATTGTCGCCCAGCGCGAACTCCCACTCGAGCTGCTGGGCCACGATGCGCGCCCGTGGAAAGGCTGGCGTGCCGTCCGCGCGCAGGAAGCCACCGGCGTGGTCGAAGTGAAGGTGGCTGACCGCCACCAGATCGATGGTATCGGGGTCAAAGCCCGCCGTTCGCAACGCCGGCAAGATCGGATCGCCCTGCACGCCGCGCTGCTCTCGTCGACGCTCCGTGAGCCGCTCGCCGATGCCCGTCTCCACGAGCACCCGGCCGGCCGGGGTCTCCACCAGCAGGCAGTTGAGCGCCTGGGTGAGCGTGGCATCCGGGTTGATCTCGTCGGCCACCAGTCGATCCCACATCAGTCGAGGTACCGGCCCGAAGACGGTGCCCGCGTCGGAGGTGAACGTGCCGGCCTGGACGAGCGCGACGCGCACGCCGCCGCCCAGGTCGGTCTGCCAGTCGACCGAGTCGTTGATGCTCATCGGTCCGTCGCCGTCGCCCGCTAGCGGTGCTTGGGGCCGCCCTTGGCGGCACGACGCGAGCCCTCGAAGTCACGGTGGTACTCCGAGGCCGTGGGCTGGGATTGGCCCTGGTACTTGGAGCCGAGCTCCTTGGAGCCATACGGTCGTTCCACGGGGCTGGACATCTCGAAGAAGCTGATCTGACCGATCTTCATGCCGCAATAGAGGGCGATGGGCAGATTCGCCACGTTGGACAGCTCCAGGGTCAGGTTGCCCTTCCAGCCGGGATCCACGTAGCCAGCCGTGGAGTGGATCAGCAGGCCCAGGCGTCCCAGACTGGACTTCCCCTCGAGACGCGCCACCAGGTCGTCCGGAAGCTCCACCCACTCGAGGGTCTGACCCAGCACGAACTCGCCGGGATGCAGGATGAATGGCTCGTCATCCTGGATGGTCACGAGCTCCGTCAAGTCCGGCTGCGCCTGGCGCACGTCGATGTAGGGATACCGGTTGTTGCGGAAGACGCGGAACTCGCGGTCCAGGTGCAGGTCCACCGACGAAGGCTGGAGACAGGCTGGATCGTACGGATCCACACGCACCCGGCCGGCCTGCATCGCGGCGCGGATGTCGCGATCCGAGAGAACGGACATCTCAGGCTCGCCCGCCACGCCGGCGGGCTGCTGTCGCGGGCGCCACGGCAACGGGCGGCAGATCGAGCGGAAGGGTCGTCTGACCGGGCGCCGCCCGACCGCGCTGGGCATGAACCCGATCGACCTCCCGCTTGAGCTGGTCGATACCCTCCAAGCGCTGGTGCACGCTCATATAGCGGACCAGGGCGATCTGGTCGAGCTGCCGGAGGCGCTCCATGGCCATCTCCCCGATGCGCGCCGAGGCCACCTCGCCGATGCCCTGCCCGCGCAGAGTGGCCTCGATGGTGTCAGCGACCTCCTCCGCGGTCCCGCCGGGAACGGGCCGCCGCCAGAGCGCCTTTTCCAATCCCGCCGCGAGCTTCTGACGGTCGAACTCCTGGCGCTCGCCGTTCCGCTTGACGACGCTCAGACGCGCCGATTCGACGCGCTCGTAGGTCGTGAAGCGGGCGCTGCAGGCGTTGCACTCGCGACGCCGACGGATCGTCGCCGAATCGTCCAGGTCGCGTGAATCGACGACGCGAGTGTCGCGCTCACTACAGGTCGGGCAACGCACGTCGGGCCGAGTGCCTCCACATCGAAGCGCGCCACTACGTCTGGTGGCACCCACGACAGCCTACCACCACATACGGGCCTCTTGGTGGCGCCTTGCGCCGGCTCGGGTGATCCGTGCCGCCACCAGCCCCAACGGCCCGGGCACTCGCCCGCCTTCGGTGCCTACCGGCGTCCACCGGCAAGGCGCACGGCTTCGGGCCGCCCGCGAAGCCGCCACATGGCCGCGATCCCGGTGAGCGGACCCAGCGCCAAGATCCCGAACGCCAGCCGCCAGCCGCTGCCGTCAGAGGCGTCCAGCGCACCCACGAGGAGGATGGTCACGGCCGTCAGCGTGAAGCCGCTGGCCACCTGGAGGGACAGGGCGGAGCCGGCCGTGCCGGGCGGTGCCAGCTCGGATAGTGCGGCGGAGAACTGAGCCGAGTCGGCCACGATGGTGATGCCCCACACGACGCAGACCGCCACGACGAGCGCCGGGGAAGCACCGAAGACGAGACCCGCCACCACCGCACTAGAGCCCGAGGCAGCCATCGCCGCGATGGTGGTGGCCGTTCGTCCCCATCGGTCCGCCATGAGGCCCGCTGCCACGCACCCGATGCCGCCTGCCGCGACGACGACGAACGCCGAGAGAGCCGCCGCGGCCGGGTCCGTGGCTCCCGCCGCCGCGAAGCTGGCCCCCAGGAAGAGCGGGATCCAGGTCCACATGGCGTACAGCTCCCACATGTGACCGAGGTACCCCAGGTTGGCCAGACGCACCGCCGGTTCACGCACGGCCCGCATGGCCACTCGGGGACTGAAGCGCGGTGCCGGCACATCGAATGGGCCATCCCGAGTCCAGCGGTAGACCAGGGCTCCGCCCCCCACCGCGAGCACGCTAGCCAGCCCCACCAGCGGACGCCACTCGACTCCCGAAAGGGCGCCCAGGCCGCTGAGCAGGTATGGCAGCGAGCTGCCCACGGTCAGCGCGCCGATCAGGATGCCGATGGCCAGGCCTCGCTCCCGGCGGAACCAGCCGACCGCGACCTTCATGGCCACAGGGTAGACCGCGGCCAGCGCCATACCCGTGATAAAGCGCAGCAACAGGCCGGATCCAAGATCCGCCGCGAGGAAGCCAAAACCCGCGTTGGCCGCGGCGGCCAACATCGCTCCCGCCAGGAAGACACGCCGTGCGGAGAGGACATCCGGAGCGCCGGATGCGGCCAGGAGGATGGCTCCGAGCGCGAAGCCGAGTTGGACAGCGACCGTGAGCAGGGGGACCTCCGCGGACGACAAGCCCCACTCGACGCGCAGAGCGGGTGCCACGGCGGCACCCGAGAACCAGGGAGCCATCGCCAGCAGGAGCCCCGTCGCGAGGACGACCAGGACCCGCCAGCGATCGACCGGCTCGGTGGCCTCGCCTCCGGGGCCGGTCGTGGTCGCTGCGGACACGTCAGCCGGAGCCGGTCTTCCGCGCGCGGACGGCCTCCGTGAGCTTGGGCACGACTTCGAACAGATCGCCGATGACGACGAGATCGGCGAACTCGGCGATGGGCGCGTCCGGATCCTTGTTGATGGCCACGATGGTGCCCGCGGTCTGGACGCCGACCTTGTGCTGGATGGCGCCGCTGATGCCGCAGGCGATGTACAGCGATGGCTTGACGATCTTGCCCGTCTGGCCGATCTGCTGCCCATACCCGATCCAGCCGGCGTCCACGACCGCGCGCGTCGCGCCGACTGCGCCGCCCAACGCCTCAGCCAGTTGCTCGATGAGGCGGAAGCCCTCCTGAGACGCCACACCACGGCCGCCACCGACGATGGTGCGGGCTTCTTCGATGGACACGCCGGCGCCCGCCTCCTCCACGCGTTCGGTCACGCGGACGTCCGGCAGCTCCTGCGCCGCGATCTCGACCGGCTCGACCGATCCGGGGGTTACCGCAGCCTCCGCGGTGACCGTCGCCGGCCGCACCAGAACGATGCCGCGAGTGCCGCTGAACGTGCTGCGCGTCACGAGCCGCCCACCGAAGGTACTCATCTCCACCTCCGGCCGCCCGTCCGACCAGCTCACGCCCGCCGTATTGACCAGGATGGGCAGATCGGAGAGCGCCAGGAGCGCGCCGGCCACGTCCTTGCCGTCCGGCGTAGCGCCCAGCAGCACGATGTCCGGCGAGCGTTCCGCCACGAGCGCCGCCAGGTGCGCGGCCACGGTGGCAGCAGCCGGTCGTCCTTCGCCGGCAGCTTCCACGGCCAGAACGTCAGGACCGTACGTGGCCACCTCGGCGGCCGCCGTGCCCGCGCCATCGCCGATGACCACCGAGCGTGCCTCGGCGCCCGTCCCCGCCGCCTCCGCCAGCTGACGAGCCAGCGTTGCCAGTTCCAGGGTCAAACGCGTCGGCTGTCCACCCGCCACTTCACCGACCGCCCAGATCCCGGCCATCAGATGAGCCTCCGCTGAGCGAGGAAGTCGACCGTCTGGGCTACGACCTCTTCGGGTGCGCCCTTCAGGATGGTGGCGCCGCTACGCTGTGGTGGCGCCTCCTTGCTGAGCACCTTCGTCGTGGCCGCGTCCCCACCGACGCTCGCCGGGTCGATGGCCAGGTCGGCCAGGGACCAGAGGGTCACTTCCTTGGAGCGTGCCTGCATGATCCCGCGCAGCGACGGGTAACGCGGCTCGCCCAGGACCTGCGTGCCCATCACCAGGGCGGGGGTGGCCGACTCCAGCGCGTCGTAGCCGGTGGGGCTGAGGCGATGGACGCGCACCGTGCCCTCGCCAGGCTCGATCTCCGAGGCGTACGAGAGATAGGGCAGGCCGAGCCGTGCGGCCAGCGCGGGAGCCACCACACCTCCCTGCCCGTCGGATGTGTCGGCGCCACAGAAGAGGAGGTCGAACTCCAGCTTCTGTACGGCCGCCGTCAGGACATCGATGGTCTGGCGCAGGCAGGCGCCGGCGAGCGCTTCGTCCTGGACGTGATAGGCGCGCGTGGCGCCCATGGCCAGCGCCTTCCGGATGGCATCGACCGCGCCGGCAGGACCCATCGAAAGGAGGGATACCTCGCCGCCGGCGGTCTCGGTCAGCTTGAGTGCCTTCTCCAGGACGTATTCGTCGTTGCCGTTGGCCTCGAGCTGCGTGCGCTGGATCCGGTAGCCGTCATCAAGGCGTTCGTTGCCCACGATGGGCACGGCTTTCAACAGGACGACGATGTGCAAAGCGGATCTCCTCCCTTACGACGCGCCTAGCCTAGCCCGTTCTGACTCGCCAGCAGGTCACGGGCGATGATGAGGCGCTGGATCTGCTGCGTGCCCTCGTAGAGCTGGGTGATCTTGGCGTCGCGCATCATCCGCTCCACGGGGTACTCCGTGATGTAGCCGTAGCCGCCCATCACCTGCACCGCGTCCGTGGTCACGGCCATCGCCGTGTCGCCGGCGAAGAGCTTGCACATCGCAGCCCAGCGGGCCGAGCCTGGCCCGCCCGCCTCGATCTCCTCGCAGGCCGTGTAGAGGAGCTGGCGCGCCGCCTCCGTCTGGGTGGCCATGTCGGCCAGCATCGCGCCGACCATCTGTAGCTCGCCGATGGGCTTGCCGAACTGCTCGCGCTCCGCGGCGTACCTGGCGGCCACGTCCAGGGCGCCCTGCGCGATGCCCACGGCCTGAGCGGCGATGCCCGGTCGACTGCGGGCGAAGGTGCGCATGGCGATGGACCAGCCCTCCCCCGGCTCACCGATGCGGTTTGCCTCGGGCACACGCACGCCGTCGAAGGCCAGTTCCGCGGTGGGCGAGCCGCGGATGCCCATCTTGTGCTCCAGTCGCGATGTCGAGAAGCCGGGCATATCCTTCTCGACATAGAAGCAGGTCAGGTGGCGATAGGCCTTGATGGCCGCCGGGTCGGGGTCGGTCATGGCGAAGACGGCCACCACGCCCGCCACATTGCCGTGACTGATGAAGCGCTTCGAGCCATCCAGCCGCCAGTCGCCGCCATCCTGCGCGCCATCGCTGTCGCGGACGGCGCGCGTCTTCACCTTGGAAGCATCCGAGCCGGCGCCCGACTCGGTCAGGGCGAAGGCGGCCAGCATCGAGCCCTTGGCCAGGTCGGGGATCCAGCGCCTCTTTTGCTCGTCGGTGCCCGCCAGCAGCAAGGGCAGGCCACCCAGCTCCTGAACGGCCAGGATCAACCCGCTCGTGGCGCAGACGCGGCTGAGTTCCTCCACCGCCACGCAGAGCGTCAGCAGGTCGCCGCCCAGGCCGCCGTACTCGTCGGGGAACGGCAGGGCCAGCACGTCGTGCGCGGCCAGCAGCTCGACCACGTCCCAGGGGAACTCGGCGGACGAGTCGATCTCCGC
>JALZLU010000242.1 GCA_030858685.1 Chloroflexota bacterium
CTTCGCCCAACAGTTCCCCGACCAGATCCCAGGGGCCAGGCTGGCCGCAAGTCCGGCGCTCGAGCTTCGGGTGAGCCTGAACCAACTACTCGGCGAGCACACGATGCTTTCGGTAGAGGCCATGCGCGGTGCTGCGGATGGCCGAGCCGATGCCGACGCAGCTCGGAACGCTCTGGACGCGAACAGCGCGGATCTGTCCCAGGCGATCGCCGGTATCTACGGTGAGGACAACGGCGAAGCGTTCCAAGAGCTTTGGGACCACCACGTAGTGGCATACCTCGACTACATCGCGGCCATCCAGACTGGCGATGAGGGCACGCGCGACGCAGCACGCGAGTCGGTGCTGGACGTATCTGAACTCTCCGCTTTCCTGGCCGCTGCCGTGCCCGGACTTGATGGGGCCGCGGTCGAGTCGCTGGTCCTCGAGCACGCGCGGCATCTGATCGGTCAGGTGGACGCCTACGAGGCGCGCGACTACTCGATGGCGTACACCACGGGCCGCGAGGCCTTCCTGCACTCCCAGACCATCAGCGACGTGTTGTCGATCGCCATCGCTCAGCAGTTCCCGGACATCTTCCCGCCGCTGCCCGACTCCTCAGTGATCGGTCGATCGCCAGGGGCCGAAGCACACGCCGCATTGGACCCAAGCACGCTCACGGCTATCTTCTCCATGGTTGGGCTCCTTGCCGCGACGATCGCCGGTCTCGGCTACCTCAGACGTCGGAGACTTACCTAGCAAGGCGCGAGCGAGTCCAGCAGAGCATCCGCGGTCTCATGTTCGACAGGTGGACAACCAGACCCGCATGGCGCGAACAGGCACTTCTTATCGCCCTCCTTGTCGTCGTGGATGTCGCGATCGTCCTCCTGATCCTGGGTCCTGAAAGCGTTCTGTCGCCCGAACCACCGGCCCCTCTCGCGGCCGGACCGACCGTGGGCGTATCGCCGACTTCCACCATCTCGCCGGATCCGACGGATCCGCCGCCAGCAACGTCGCCTCCGTCAGTGTCCGTCCCTCCCACCGGGCAGGCACCACGAAGCGAGCCGCCCGCTAGTGTCCTGGTGCAGGAGACTTTCGATGACGCTGTGATGGGGGAGCTGGTCAGACCTGAGTGGAGCTCGTCGCCGAACGCCGAGCTTCTCTCGGTCGCCGCCTTCCCAACCAGCGTGGACCGCAGTGCCCGCCTCTCTGCGTCACCGGATGACCGGCCGGCCACCGCTTGCCGAGGCCTTCCGGGCCTTCCGGAGCGGTACACCGTGCAAGCAGATGTCAGGCTGTCCGGCGACGCCGCGCCGGGGATGCTCATGTCTATCGAGTCATCCGACACACGCGTGCAGATCGACCGAAAGGGGACTTCCGTGCTCTTCCTGGACAGCGCCGGATCCATGGCCAGTGACTTCCTGATCGAGCTCGACACTTGGTACCG
Organism: Chloroflexota bacterium; assembly: GCA_030858685.1. Taxonomy (GTDB): domain Bacteria; phylum Chloroflexota; class Limnocylindria; order Limnocylindrales; family CSP1-4; genus Palsa-1032. The sequence goes on from JALZLU010000242.1 coordinate 1,425, forward strand.
ATCATCGATCCAGGTTGACGTCCGCTCGGCATCCTACGCCGTCGAGATCGAAGACCTCACCGGTCCCAGGAACTCGGTCCGGGTAGAGGGGCTCGGGCTGGGCAGCCCTGAGCGCGTAGGTGGCCGCATCTGCTTTGGCGTCGATTCCAGGAGCACAGCTGCAATGAACATCGACAACGTGACAGTGGCGACACCGTAGTCGGATCGGACCGCCGACTGGGCACAACCGATCGGCACAGTGGTCCTAGGCGAAGGTCCGGCGGCGCCCACGACCGAGGTGCGACCCGCTTTGAGGACGTGCGTCAGCACCGACTGACTGAGATGGCCGCGACGTTGGCCGGTCTAGCGCGTGTAGATGCCCTCTGGGTCCAAGACCTGCCGCACGAGTCGCAACTCCTCCGGGGTGGGCGGGGCGGTCTCGATCAAGCGCTCGGCCACGGCCGGTCGCCAGGCCATCTGCTCCCGCACATCGTCCAGCGACACGCCTGGGTGCAACGAATCGAGGCGCATCTCGCCCTCATCGCCGAAGTGGTAGACGCCCAGATCCGTGATGACGACCGATGGACCAGCCCCCAGCCAGCCCTGTTCACGCCGGATCCGCGCGCCATCCACGCCGCCCAGGTTGCCCGGCGAGGTCCGGAAGTCGATGCGCTCCACGAAGGAGCGCTTGGACTGGCGCATGATCACGAAGACCTCGCGCGCGTTGATGGCGATCTCACAGGCCCCGCCCGATCCGGGTAGACGCGTCTTTGGCTGCGCGTACCCGCCGATGACGGTGCTGTTGATGTTGCCGAAGCGGTCGATCTGGGCGGCGCCCAGGAAGCCCACATCGATGAGGCCGCCCTGGAGGTAGAAGCCGAACAGCTCGAACATGCTGGTCACGGCGGTTGCCCGTGTGACGATGGTGGGATCGCCGATGCTCAAGGGGAGGCGAGCTGGCCGGGCGCCGAACACGCCCGCTTCGTAGACCAGTTCCAGGTCCCTCGCCACGGTGAGCTTGGCCAGGTTGACCGCGATGTTGGGCAGTCCCACCCCCACGAAGCAGACACGCTGCCCGGCCAGCTCTCGCGCTGCGGCCACGATCATCATCTCCGAGGCGCTGAAGCCTGAGGCCTGCACTCGATCCAGCGGACTCATCGGTAGTCGCCGTAGTCGACGCTGCCGGAAGGAGCGGCTCCCGGGCGGAGGGCGGCCAGACGGTCCTCGCCCTGCTCATGACGCAGCTTGTCGCGGTACTCGGCGCGATCCGAGACGCCGTAGACCCACTCGCCCAGCCAGCTCTCCAGCGCGCCCTGATCGCGGCTGATGGCGTCCCACTCGATGTAGAAGCGGTTGTCCCGGTCGTAGTGTCCCTGTGCGTATGAAGGATGAGCGCCGAACGGTTCGACCACTACGGCATCCACGATCAGACCCGGGATGACCGTCCGATTGGGGTCGGCGCGGATGACGTCCTCGCTGACCAGCTCCTCGACCACCACGATGACCCGCTCGGCCGCGAAGGCCGCCTCCTTCTGGCAGCCCAGGAGACCCCAGATCTGGGTGTTGCCCTGCTCGTCGGCACGTTGGGCATGGATGATGGCGACATCCGGCTTGAGTGGCGGCACGGCATAGACGACATCTTCGCCGTAGGGCGAACGGATCGGTCGGATGAGCGGATTGGCCAGCGGCATATCGGTCTCGAAGTAGGAGCGTAGGGGGAAGAAGGGCAGGTTCATGGCGCCCGCCGTGTAGCGGCCGACCATGCCGAAGTGGGAGTACTCCTCCAGCTCCAGACTGGCGGCGTCACCCTCTGTCACGCGACGTACGGCGTGCAGGCCACCTACCCCTGGGTTGCCCAGCCAACTGAAGATGAGCTTGCGCGCAACGCCGGCGCCGACCATCTGGTCGTAGATGAGGTCCGGCGTCAGCCGGGCCAGCGTCAGATCACGTTTGCGCTGGCGGATGATCTCGTGCCCGGCCGCGAAGCTGATGAGGTGCGTGAAGCCCTCGATGGCCACGGTGTCGCCGTCATGCACCGAGGCCGCGATGGCTTCGGCCATGGAGACGACCTTCGACCCGCTCTTCACGCTGTCGATGATGACAGCCGGACCGTCCACGATGTCAGGACGCTCCCGATCGGCGGAGCTACGGTGCGGCTGCAGCCAACAACTGCTGGTAGTAGGCCGGGTCGGAGTAGTAACTGGCATCCCCCCACAGGTCCTGGGATAGCTCAGCCACCCGATCCAGCCGCAGCTCTATGGCGTAGTCCAGCGCGGTGTCGTCGGGCGTCAGCTCCGTGGCCCACTCGTCAGGGCCCAGGAACATCTGGCTGACAGAAGCGCCACTCGCCTGCCTGGCAAGCGCCAGCGTCTCTCCCAACTGTCCCGGCGGCAGGCTGGTGCGGACCGTTGCCGCCACGGCGTCCAGCACTTCCGGCAGACGGGGCAGCATCTGCGGATCGCTGAGCTTCTGGCGGAGAGCCAGAAGCACGTGCTGCTGCCGGATGGAACGGTCCTCGTTGCTACCGCCGCCCCTGCGCGACCGCACGAATTTGACCGCCGTCTCTCCGTCCAGGTGGTGGGGCCCGACGTCCATGAAGAACGGGATGGTCGGATCCGTGATGGGCTCCCGTACGACCACGTCGACCCCACCCACCGAATCGACCAGCCGTTCGAAACCCGGGATATCCACGGAGGCGTAGTAGTCGATGTCCACGCCGAGGAGGTAGCTGATCTGGCCGACGAAGGTGGCCATGGGTCCGTCTGGATACAGCGTCGGGTCTTCCTGGGCGGCGGACAGGATCG
>JALZLU010000275.1 GCA_030858685.1 Chloroflexota bacterium
CAGCACGTCCTCGGCAGAGACGGCCGCGATGGCCGGGCGATATCGATCCAGCTCATCGTCCGGGAGCTCGTGGATGGCCAGGCCTGAGATGGCCGCGGCGACCTGTGGCGCGGCCTCGAAGCGCAGCGGGAAGACGCCCACCAGGTAGTCTCGGGCCTCATCCAGCTCTTGCTGCACCACCGGACCCTCAGTGATGCGCCGCAGCTCCCCCATCGTCTCGGTGATGGCCGGCACGGTGACCTCACTCTGGACGGCCATGCGCACGACGAAGGGACCGGTGGCACGGCGCATGTCGAACGAGGTGTGCACGCCGTACGTGTAGCCGCGCTCCTCGCGCAACAACTGGTTGAGTCGCGACCCGAACTGGCCTCCGAGGATCGTGTTGAGCACGCTCAGCGCGTAGAAGTCAGGAGTGGAGCGAGCCACGCCGAGATGTCCGATGCGGATCTCCGACTGTGGCGAGCCGGGCCGGTCCACGACGACCACCCGCGGTCCATCGGCATGGGCCTCTACCTTCACGTCCCGATCGAGCCGCGGGGCTTCCATGCGCCCCCCGAAGCGCTCCTCCACCAGCGCGGGCAGGGACAGTCCCTGCAGGTCGCCGGCTACCACGAAGATGGCCGAGGCGGGATCGGCCAACCGCCAGTACGCCTCGTGCACCGCCTCGCGATCGACCGCGGGGACGGTGGCTTCCGTGCCACCCAACGGGCGCGCGTAGGGCGACGAAGGTGAGTAGATCGTCTCGGGAAAGATGCGCTCGATACGGCGCCGCGGCTCCGCCCGCGCCTGCATCAGGTCATTCATCCGCTCGTCGCGCAGACGGAGCACCTCAGCCTCCGGGAAGCTCGGGGAGAGGACGACTTCCGCGAGGAGGTCCAGGGCAGACGCGAAGCGCGAACGCGGCACACTGATGCCCGCCACCAGGCTGTCCCAGCCTGCCTCCGCGTCAAGGTCCGCGCCAAGCCGCTCGGTAGCCTCTATGAGCTCGATGGCCTCGCGCTTCTCAGTGCCTTCCGTCAATGACCGTGCGGCGAGGACCGTCACACCGGCTCGATCGGCCGGTTCCACGCTGGCGCCGCCACGAAACACGAGCTGTGCGTTGAGAAGTGGCCGGCCAGGCAGGTGTGCGCTGAGAAGGGTCAGGCCGTTCGCCAGCACGTGGCGCTCGAAACGGGGGAAGTGGTATTCCCGTGGCTCCCGCGGCATCGGACGGGTGGCCAACGCTGCGAGTGGGTCGTCCGCCGCGGCTCGGGCCGCGTCGGGCGCTCGGGTCGCCTCGGGAGCGTCGGACATGGCGTATGTGTCAGGCGCATCCGGCGCGTCGGTGAAGACCACCGCGGTGGGCGGCTCGTCAGGCAACACCGGGTCGCCGGACGGATCGATGAGGGCAGGCTCGTCGGGTCCATCGACCAGCAGAGCGTCCGTCAGCGGGCCTGCCGGACGGTCGTCGACCGGATCACCGGGGCGTCGGGCGTCGCTCATGCCGCCACTTCCTGGCTCGCCGCGGGAACGTAGGTGATGACCGCCCGGTTGTCGGCGCGGAAGATGTCCTTGGCGGCTTCCTGGATGGCCGTCGCATCCACCGCCAGGTAGCGGCTCAGCTGCTCGTTGATCAGCTCCGGCCGGTCGAAGTAGGTCGCGTACATGCTCAGTCGATCGGCGATCTCGTCCACTCGGCCCAGGGCCGAGAGTTCGGACGACTCGATGAGCGCGTGGGCGCGAGCCAGCTCGTCGTCCGTGACCGGCTCATCGACCAGCCGCTGGAGCTCCTCGAGGTAGGCCGTCTCCACGGTCGCCGCGTCGCTCTCCGGCCGCGCCGTGACCCAGCCTGCGAAGATGGTCGATCCGCCCACGAGCGGCAACGCGAAAGCCGTCACGTCCTGGGCGATGCGCTGCTCACGGACCAGCCGCCGATGGAGCCGGCTGCCCTTGCCACCCGCCAGGATCTGCGAGGCAACCTCCATGGCGTCGTACTCGGGAGTGCCGAAGGGCCGCATGCGAAAGCCGACGTGCACGCGCTCCAGGG
>JALZLU010000287.1 GCA_030858685.1 Chloroflexota bacterium
GCAGCTGGGCAACCCGGAGAACTGCGTGACCGAGGAGCCGCAGCTGCGGGTCATCAGTCCCGGCCAGCAGGCAGCCTGTCACTGGTCTGAGAAGATCGATGCGGAGGCGATCCAGTCAGCGGCGGAGCATCAGCCCCCCGTTAACCGGGCGGAGCCGACGCCCGCCTGACGGTCCCCATGCCCTCGATGGCCCTCCATGGCGAAGTCGATGCGAAGTGCCGCCAGCCTGACCGACGGCACCTGCGGTCGATAGAGGAGCCTCCAGCTGACCTCAGAGAGCCGCCAGCGTGACCTCCCATTCGCCGCAATCTTCGCCTTCCAGATCCACGAAGTAGAGGCCGGCAGCCAGCGCGTTGACCAGCACGAACTTGATGCTGGGCCTCGCGGTGTAGGCCGGTTCGCCGCCTTCCGCGGGGGTCAACGAGATGGTCGGCCGGCAATCGGCGTCCCAGTTGAGCCGATAACGTCCTTCCTGGAGGCCGTGCGGTACACGTTCGTCAGCTGATGTGACCGTCAGCCGGTCGGCGAAGGTGGCCTCACCCTCGCCGCCGCCACCACCGCCGCCACCACCGCCGTTGGTCGAAGTGCCCCCGCAACCCGCCATGGTCAGTAACGCCACCGCCGCCAGGGCCGTCCATCCTTGCCTCATCATCCCGAGCTCTCCCGTGTTGCGGCGGTGTGTCCGTCGCGCTTCCATGCCGATGTGCCGACGGCGAGGCGCCTCAGCTCGGCAGCCGATCCGCCGCGCCGGCGGGCTCATCGAGTCGTTCGCGGCTCTGCTCCGCAAAGTGACATGCCACGCGGTGCCCGGCAGCCAGATCGCGCAGCGACGGGTCCTGCACGACGCACTCGTCGGGATGCGCGAGCCGCTCGCGCAGCCAACAACGCGGATGGAAGTTGCAGCCGCTGGGCGGGTCCACGGGGCTGGGCACATCGCCGCGCAGGATGATGCGCTTGCGGCGGAGGTCCGGGTCGGGGACGGGGATGGCCGACATCAGGGCCTGCGTGTACGGGTGACGCGGATCGCGGTAGATGAGCTCGCGGTCGGTGATCTCCGCGACTCGGCCCAGATACATCACGGCGACGCGTTGGCTGATGTGCTCCACGACGCCCATGTTGTGGGCGATGAAGACGTAGGTCAGTCCCAGCTCCCCCTGGAGGTCTCGCAGGAGGTTGAGCACCTGGGCTTGGATCGACACATCCAGCGCGGACACCGGCTCATCGCACACGACCAGGTCCGGCTCGAGGACGAGTGCCCGGGCGATCCCCACGCGCTGACGCTGGCCGCCGGAGAACTCATGGGGATAGCGCTTTGCCTGATATGCCTGGAGCCCCACCAGGTCCATGATCCTCTGCACGCGCCGGCGGCGTTCAGGCGCATCGCCCATGCCGTGGATGCGCAGCCCATCGCCGATGCTCTCACCGATGGGCGAGCGAGGGTCGAGCGAGGCGAAGGGGTCCTGGAAGATGATCTGCATGCGCCGTCGAAAGGGCTTGAGGGCCGGCCCCCGCAGCGTGGTGATGTCCTTTCCGTCGAACACGATCTGGCCGGAGGTCGGTTCAAGGAGACGTAGCAGGAGGCGCCCCACGGTCGTCTTCCCGCAGCCGGACTCGCCCACCAGGCCGAGCGTCTCGCCACGCCGGACCTGCAGGTTCACGCCGTCGACCGCGCGGACCTCGGCCACCGTGCGCTGGAGGATGCCGCCCTTGATGGGGAAGACCTTGACCAGGTCGCGAACCTCGATCAGCGGCTGCTCCTGCGCGGGCAGGACGTCCGTGGTGGCGCGTGCCTCGGCAGTCGGCTGGGCCACGCTCACTGCGCCACGCTCATGGCTTCTGCTGCATCCGGGTAGTGGTCGGGATCCGGCCGCGGCTCACCGTCCTTCATGTGATACAGCCAGCAGCGCACGTCATGGCCGGGAGCGATGGTGCGCAACTCGGGGTGCGCCTCCTCAGCCAGGACATTGTGGTGCTCGACGCGTGCCACGCAGCGATCAGCGAAGCGGCAGCCGCTCGGCAGTTCGATGAGGTTGGGCACATTGCCCGGGATCACCGCCAGCGCCTCCTTGGGCTGACCCAGGATGGGGATCGAGCCGATGAGACCCTGCGTGTAGGGATGCCTGGGCCTCGCGAAGAGGCTGCGTACGTCGGTCTGCTCGACGATCTCGCCGGCATACATCACCGCCACGCGATCGCACATCTCCGCCACCACGCCGAGATCGTGGGTGATGAGCACGATGGCCGTGCCGGTCTCCCGTTGCAGGGTGCGCATCAGGTCCAGGATTTGTGCCTGGATGGTGACATCCAGGGCGGTCGTCGGCTCGTCCGCGATGAGCAGCTCGGGCTCGCAGGCAAGAGCCATGGCGATCATCACGCGTTGTGCCATGCCGCCCGACATCTCGTGCGGATGCGCATCGAGACGCCGCTTCGGATCGGGGATCCCCACCATGCGCAGCAGCTCCTCGGCTCGCTCCCGGGC
>JALZLU010000356.1 GCA_030858685.1 Chloroflexota bacterium
GACACCGTCATCGGCGCCACCATCAACAGCACCGGCGCGTTCACGATGCGCGCGACCAAGGTCGGCGCGGACACCATGCTGGCCCAGATCGTGAAGCTGGTGCAGGAGGCGCAGTCCTCCAAGGCCCCGATCCAGCGCATCGCCGACCTGGTGGCGAGCTACTTCGTGCCGGCGGCGCTGTTCATCGCCATCACCGCGTTCGTGGTGTGGTTCGTCCTGGGCCCTGACCCGTCGCTGACCTTCGCCCTGGTCGCGGCCGTGACCGTCCTGATCATCGCCTGCCCCTGTGCTCTGGGGCTGGCCACCCCGCTCTCGATCATGGTGGGCACCGGGAAGGGCGCCCGCGCCGGGGTCCTGATCCGCTCCGCGGAGGCCTTGGAGACCGCGCACAAGGTGACCACTGTGGTGTTGGACAAGACCGGCACGATCACGGCTGGCAAGCCGGCGCTGACCGACGTCCTTTCGGCATCCGGCACCCACGAGAACGACTTGCTGCGCCTGGTGGCCTCCGCTGAACGCTCCAGTGAGCACCCCCTGGCCCAGGCCATCGTCACGGGCGCGCGTGAGCGCGGCCTCGGGCTCGCTGACGCTACGACGTTCGACTCCATCACCGGAAAGGGCGTGCGCGCCACGGTCGAGGGGCGCGAGCTGCTCATCGGCAACGCCCGGCTGCTCACCGACGCCGGCATCCCCACGACTGACCTCGATGCGTGGGCGGCCGCTTTGGCCGAGGCGGGCAAGAGCCCGATGTTCCTCGCGCTCGACGGGCGACCGGCCGGGCTCCTCGCCGTCGCGGACACGATTCGGCCGGACAGCGCCGCCGCCGTACGGGCACTGCACGACCTGGGCCTGAAAGTCGCGATGATCACCGGGGACAACTGGCGCACCGCCCACGCCGTCGCCGCCCAGGTCGGCATCGACCGGGTGCTGGCTGAGGTGTTGCCCGAGGACAAGGCCGCGGAGGTCCGCTCCTTGCAGGACGAGGGCAGGCTCGTGGCCATGGTCGGCGACGGGGTCAACGATGCCCCCGCGCTGGCTCAGGCAGACGTCGGGGTGGCGATCGGCACCGGCACGGATGTCGCCATGGAAGCCGCCGACATCACCCTGGTCTCCGGCGACCTGCGCGGACTGGTCACTGCGGTGGCCCTGTCGAAGGCGACGATGCGCAACATCCGCCAGAACCTCGTCCTGGCCTTCGCCTACAACACCGCCGCCATCCCGATCGCCGCCGGCGTGCTGTACCCGGTCACCGGGGCCCTGCTGTCCCCGATGATCGCCGCCGCCGCGATGGCCACCAGCTCCCTGTCCGTGGTCCTCAACGCCGGCCGGCTCTCCCGCTTCATCCCTGCCCAGGTCACTGGGGCGCCGTAGTGAGCCACCGCATCGCAGCCCAGCAACCGCGGCGTTCCCGTCAGGGCGCCCACAGTGCCACGGTCTACCCAGGGAGGGTCTCCATCGGGCGTGGGGTCCTGCGCTACGCCGCCGCGGGCCTGGCAGCCGGGGCCGGGTGGTGGGCCTGGCGCCACCAGCACTCACCGACCGTGGCCACCTGGGCACCCGGGCGCGGGGAGAACCGCCGCGCCGGACCCCTCCAGGTACGGGTCCTGGGATCGGGGGAGCCGGTGGTGGTCCTGCTGCACGGGATGCTCGCCGCGGGCGACAGCTTCGGCGCCGCCTACGACGCCCTCGCCGAGGGTGCCACTCTCGTGGTCCCCGATCTGCTCGGCTTCGGCGGGTCCATGGACACCCCCGGGCCCACCGACGCCCCGGCACACGTCGCCGCCCTCGAGACCGCGCTGACCGCGCTCGGGCTGGCCAACCGACCCACCGTCGTCGCGGGGCACTCCATGGGCGGAACCCTGGCCCTGCACTGGGCCGCGCAGCACCTCGACCGGGTCCGTTCCGTGGTCACCTTCGGCGCGCCGCTCTACCGCAACCGGGTCGAGGCCGACGAGCACGTCGCGGCCATGGGCTGGATGGAGGCCCTGCTCTCCGGTGACGGAGCGATACCCCGCGCGACATGCGCCTGGATGTGCCGTCACCGCACCGCCGCCTCGTGGCTGGCGGTCGCCTCCCGCCCGGACCTGCCGGTGCCGGTCGCGCGCTCAGGGGTCAACCACACCTGGGCCACCTACTCTGGGGCCCTGGACGGACTCATCCGCGACACCGGCTGGTCGACCGCCCTCGATGTGCTCAGTCATGCGGGCATCCCGGTGACCCTCGTCGAGGGCGACGCAGATCCCGTACCGGTTCACGGTCGCGCAGCCGAGCTCTCCCGTATCCGGCCCTTCACCAGGTACCTGATCCGCCCGGGTGCTGATCACGGCATTCCGCTCATCGACCCCGGGTGGTGCCGGCGCGTGATAGCGGACGCAGTGACGAGCTCATCTACGTCGCTCTCGGCCGGCGCTGCCACAGCCGCCGGGCGCCCCACCGATGAATTGAGAAACGACCTCGGCCTGTCTACTATGATGCATAGTAAATAGCCGGGGTGTCGCTGAACCGCACGCGCCCCTCATGCACAAGGAGCAGCGTGGGATCGAAGAAGCGGAAGAAGAGCGGCGGCAACCCTGCCCTGCGACCGCCCCCGAACGCACGGACGCCGGCGCGCACACATCCGGTGTCCGCCAGTGTTGCCGACGCGCCCGACATGCTGGGCGTGGACTCTTACGGGCGGGCTGACAGAGCGGCTGGCGCGGTGTCGGCGGTCGGGGTCCGATCACAGGCTCGAACCCCCCAAGAGCCCTCAGCGGCGGTCGAGGCGATCCTCAAGATGCCGGTAGACGAGCGGCAGCCGGGTGCCCAGGGGTGGCTGCCCGGCGCGCTGGAGGAGATCGAACCCCAGGCGATCGCGGTCACCTACTCTTTCCAGGCCCCGCAGGCAGAGTCGTTCCGTGCCGCCATTCGTTTCACCGGCCTACGCCTGGGCGTCGAGGGCGACCCCGGGCCCCGCGACCAGTTCCAACGCATCGAACAACTGGACAACCTTCCGGGTAACGGGGAGGCGATCTCGGTCACGACCCGGGTCGAAGGCGTCAACAAGGGCGACTGGCGTGTCCTGGCCCAACCCATGACACACCCTGACGGCACCGACCTTCGATCCCCGGCCAAGATGATCGAGACCACCAGCCACTTCAGCCATCTGGCCCAGGGAACCGGCGTTCACCTGTGGGCCTGGCCGCTGCTGGTCGGCCTCGGCGCCGGGGTGGCGCTCATGATCCAGGTCCTCCTGGCGGCCCGATGGGCCCTCCCCGCGCTCGGTATCCTCGGCCTGTCCGTCCTGGGCTGCCTGTTGGGCTTCGTGGGCGGGAAGCTGTGGTACCTCGGCCTGCACCACAAACCGCTCCGAGAGATCATCCGGCCCGGCGCATGCATCCAGGGGTTCCTTCTCGTGGCCCTGGCCGTGCTGGCCCTCGGCTCCCTCACCGCGGGCTACCCTGTCGGCAAGGTCTTGGACCTCACCACGCCAGGCATCTTCCTGGGCGTCGCGGTGGGCCGCCCAGGCTGCCTGCTCACCGGCTGCTGCGCCGGCAGGCCGACCCGCTCACGGTGGGGGGTGGTGTCGTCGAACCGACGCCTGCGCATCCGCCGGGTCCCGGTGCAGCTCTACGAAGCCCTCTTCGGGCTGGTTATCGGAGTGGCCAGCTTCGTCGCCGTGCTCGGTGACGTGCCGGTGGCCGGCTCAGTGTTCGTGGGCGCGATCGCGGCGTACGTCCTGGTGAGGCAGCTTCTGTTCAGGCTCCGGGTGGAGTCCCACACACGGCCCGGGCGGCTCGTAACGATGGCTATCTCGGGCCTGATCCTCCTGGGAGCGGCGGGCACATTCTTCGCGTGATCGCAGGTGAGGTAGGAGCACACCTTGAGGGTGGATGAGCCAGGGCCCTGCGATCAGGTCACGGACACGGTCTCGATGACGGGTGGCGCCGGTTGCGGTTCGGCGAAACCGGGTGTCTGTTAGGTTACTACTATTCGCCTTAGGAGAATGAGGTTCGTTTCATACACCGGTTGATGCGCACGTCCGCCGCTCTTGTCTTGACGGCCGCACTCAGCGGCCTGGGACCTGCTTCGGCCCATGCCGCTGACGAGTCTTCCGGGGAACAGACGCCTAGGCCGCCGGGGATGATGCGGATGCACGAGCAGCTGATGATGGAGCGTAACCCCGGTCATGGCGCGCATGGACGAGCTGACGATGCAGGGCAACCCCGGCATGGCGCTCATGTGCGAGCTGACGATGCCAGGCACCGCCGATCGCGGCAGTGTCTAGCGCCGGGTAGCGGCCCGAGCTGGCCGGGGGAGCAGCCGCCTTCCGGTGCGGTCGGGACTTGTCACGCGCTGGAGGCTGGGATTCCGCAGTACGCGGATGTGGCCCACCGGATGCTCCTGGCAGGGCCCCCAGGCGCAGTCGTTTGAGCAGCAGGGCGTTGATCGCGACCAGAAAGCTCGATCCGGACATGGCCAGCGCGGCGATCTCCGGGCGCAGCATGAGTCCGAAGGCGGGCTCGAAGACGCCGGCGGCGATGGGCAAGGCCAGGGCGTTGTAGCCGACGGCCCAGCCCAGGTTCTGCCGCATCTTCCGGAGTGTTCCTCGCCCGATGGTCAGCGCGACCGGGACGTCGAGCGGGTCGGAGCGCATGAGTACGACGTCGGCGGCTTCGATGGCCACGTCGGTGCCTGCGCCGACGGCGATGCCGACGTCGGCCTGGACCAGGGATGGGGAGTCGTTGACCCCGTCGCCGACCATGGCCACCGTCCGGCCTTGGGCCTGCAGCCGCTGGATGTGCTGGGCCTTGTCCTGGGGAAGGACCTCGGCGATGACGGTGTCGATACCGAGCTGGTCGGCGATGCGGCGGGCGGTGGCCTCGTTGTCGCCGGTGAGCATGACGACCTCGATGCCGGCGTGGTCGAGGGCGGCGATCGCGGCGGCGGAGGTCTCCCGGACGGCGTCGGCGATGCCGACTACACCCACCGCTGTGC
>JALZLU010000306.1 GCA_030858685.1 Chloroflexota bacterium
CCCAATCGGTGGAGATCATCAAGCCGAAGCGCAAGCCGCGGCACGAGGTCGACGAGGGATCGAGCGCGGAGTAAGCGTCGCCAGCCGGCCCTCGGTCGCAGCCTTGGAAGGAGAACACCAGGCATGACCATCACGGGGGCCGGGCGGACCGGCGCGGATCGCAACGGCGTGGATCAGTCGGATCGGGCGATGGGAGAGCGCAGCAAGGCGGTGGACGCCGCCATCCTGTCGATCGAAAAGCAGTTCGGGCGTGGCTCCATCATGAAACTGGGTTCGTCCGAGCGGCAGCAGGTCGAGGCCATCTCGACGGGCGCCATCGCACTGGACCTCGCGCTGGGTGTCGGTGGTCTGCCGCGTGGCCGCATCACGGAGATCTTCGGCCCCGAGTCGTCCGGCAAGACCACGCTTTGCCAGCACGTCCTGGCTGAGGCTCAGAAGAAGGGCGGCACGGTCGCCTTCATCGATGTCGAGCATGCGCTCGATCCGACCTACGCGCGGGCTTGCGGGGTCAACGTGGATGAGCTCCTGGTCAGCCAGCCGGACACCGGGGAGCAGGCGCTGGAGATCACCGAGACCCTTATCCGATCGGGTGGCGTGGACTGTGTCGTCCTGGACTCGGTGGCGGCGCTCGTGCCGCGCGCCGAGATCGAAGGTGAGATGGGCGACTCGTTCATGGGCATCCAAGCGCGCCTCATGAGCCAGGCCCTTCGCAAGCTGACCGGCGCGGTGAGCCGCTCCAACACGGCGCTCGTCTTCACCAACCAGTTGCGCGAGAAGATCGGCGTGATGTTCGGCAATCCGGAGACCACGCCGGGAGGCCGCGCCCTCAAGTTCTACGCCAGCGTCCGCTTGGACATCCGCCGCATCGAGACGCTCAAGTCGGGCACCGACTCGATCGGCAGTCGCGTCCGGGTGAAGGTCGTCAAGAACAAGGTCGCGGCACCGTTCCGGCAAGCCGAGTTCGATGTGATGTATGGCGAGGGCATCTCCAAGGAAGGTGGCCTGCTGGACGTCGGTGTCGCCTCGGATGTGGTGACCAAGACCGGCGCCTGGTTCAACTACGGCGACGTGCGCCTGGGCCAGGGTCGCGAGCAGGCCAAGGAGTTCCTGCGCCAGAACCGCGACGTGACGCAGCAGCTGGAGACGGAGATCCGCGGCAAGGTCTCCACCATCGAGGTCCCCGTCGCGGGCATCTCCGAGGCGGAGTGACGGGCGTGCCCGACGGAGTGACGGGCGGGTCGAGGCGGGCAGCGCAGGGCGTCCTGTACGACGAGATTGCCTCCATCCTGGAACGGCATGATCCCATGGGCGTCATGCAGGCCGAGGCCGACGCAGAACTCGGTCCGCTGGACGAGTACGACCCGGAAGCGTCCGCCATCCTGGCACGACTGGGCGCAGCGACTTCGGCGGACGACGTCGAGCGGATCGTGCGCGATGTCTTCATCGAGTGGTTCGACGAGGAGCCTGCCGGCCTCGAGGTCGTCGCGACTGAGATCTGGGCTGTGATGCGTGAGTCGTAGCCGCTCGGATCCGGCCGAGCGTCGGGCAAGGCACGCGGCGGTCGATGATCCCGGGGTCGTGATGGAGGCCGCGGCTACCTTTCTAGCGGTGCGGCCGCGTTCCGTCGAGGAGACCCGGCGACGACTCATCCACCATGGCTACCGGGCGGACCTTGTGGAGATCGTGCTTGGGAAGCTTGGGGAGATGGGCTACCTCGACGATGAAGCATTCGCGCGAGCCTGGGTCGAGAGCCGGGATCGATCTCGGCCGCGCGGGGAGAACGCACTCCGCCGTGAACTCTCGGTGAAGGGCATAGAACCGAAGACGATCGCCGCTGTCCTGGCAGAGAGGGCCGAAGGGTCGCTCGGTGAACAAGTAGACCCCGATGCACTGCAGCTCGAGACCCGCGCGCACGCAGCCGGAGATGTTCGAGCATCCATCGATGTCTCGGCCGCAGAACGCCTTCTCTACCGCCGACGCGCCGCCCTGGACAGGGAACCGGACCCGCGGGATCGGCGCCAGAAGGCTTACGCGTTGTTGGCACGCAACGGCTTCGATCCGCAGATCTGTCAAGACGTGGCCGGCCGCTTCACGACAGGGGACCAGCGCCAAGATGCTCCAGACATCCTGCGCATGGACGGTGCGGTCGACGAGCGACATATGGCTAGCGGCGAGGAGACAGGCTAGGACGCAGGCCAGGACGCAGGCCCGGACGCTTTGCCGTAGCGACAGACCGTACGCGCCTCTCCAGGCTGAGGCCCGGCACGGCGCGTTTGACGCTCGGCGCGAGACGCGAGTAGGCTTCGGCGAGACTTTCGACAGTGCCGTTCCCCGTCCCCACGGCCGGGCTGCCCGACCCGCGATCGACGGAATGGCCTCTGCCCCGTTCGGCACAGCCGACGTTGTGCGGCCGCATCCCGAGCGAGGCCACCGCGATCGAGAAGACGCATCACGTACCTCCAGCGGACGCTGGACGGGAGGCAAGTGAACATGATCGAGACGGTCGTGCTCGTGGCCATCGTGGCCGTGGCCGTGGCGGGCGGGCTTGTACTGGGATTCCTGGCCCGCGGCATATGGGCCGCGCAGTCCATCAAGGCGGCTCAGGAGAAGGCCGGCCGTATCGTGGCCGAGGCTCGCACCCAGCAGAAGGACCTGATCCTTCAGGCCAAGGACGAGCAGGTGCGGCTCCAGCGCGAGACCGAGGAAGAGGCTCGCGCCAAACGTGCCGATCTGGGGAACCTCGAGCGGCGACTCCTGCAGCGAGACGAGCAGCTCGACCAGCGCACGGACATGCTGGAAGAGCGAAACCGCAAGCTGCTGGGCAAGGAGCAGGAACTCGAGACGAAGCGCGATGAACTCGCCAGCGCCCGTCAGGAGCAGGTCGCTGCGCTTGAGGCTGTCGGTCAGATGTCGGTAGAGGAAGCGCGCGCCAGTCTTCTGGATGCGGTGCGTGAGCAGGCCGACCACGACGCCGTGAAGCTCGCTCGTTCCATCGAACGCAAAGCCCGCGAAGAGGCCGAGGAACGTGCCCGGGACGTGGTCGTCACGGCCATCCAGCGCGTGATGGTCGACCACACCGCGGAGATGACCGTCTCGGTCGTGCCCATCCCATCGGACGAGATGAAAGGCCGCATCATCGGCCGCGAGGGGCGCAACATCCGCGCGCTAGAACTCGCCACGGGCATCGATCTGATCATCGATGACACGCCTGAATCGGTGCTCATCAGTGGCTTCGACCCGGTCCGCCGCGAGGTCGCTCGTCTGGCCCTCACCAAGCTCATCCAGGACGGCCGCATCCATCCCGGACGGATCGAGGAGGTCGTTGCCAAGGCGTCGGCTGAGGTCGACATGATCATGCGCCAGGCCGGCGAAGCGGCCGCCTACGACACGGGCGTGCCGGGACTACCGCCGGAGATCATCAAGCTGCTGGGCCGGCTCAAGTACCGCACGAGTTACGGACAGAACGTGTTGAAGCATGTGATGGAGACCGCGCAGCTCGCGGCGGTCATCGCGGGCGAGGTCGGCGCGGACGTCCAGATCGCCAAGATCGGCGGCCTGCTGCACGACATCGGCAAGGCTGTCGATCACGAGGTCGAGGGTCCCCACGCGGCCATCGGCGCGGTGATCGCGCAGCGCCACAACCTGCCCATGAAGATCGTGAACGCCATCGCCGCCCACCACCAGGAAGTGGAGTACGCCTGCGTGGAGGCGCCCATCGTGCAGATCGCCGACGCCATCAGCGCCAGCCGGCCTGGGGC
>JALZLU010000315.1 GCA_030858685.1 Chloroflexota bacterium
GTCTTAGGCCGAAGATCGACGTCGAGACTGACGTCAAGTTTGACGACCGCAAGCTCGGGGCTTACGCAAAGCGCGTAAGAGCCATTCTGCTTGCGGCCACCAGCACCCTGCCGGACATTGAGTTGCACGCCGACTCTGAGGCTGTCGAGTTCGAGATGCAGCTCATGCGACAGCGGATGGAGGCCATTCTTCGCGACATTGAGGTCAATCCGCGGGTGGACCTGCGCTCGGCTGTCATTGAGCTGAAGGGGTTCCGGGAGCGCCTACGACAGATTGCGCTCGAGTCCGTCCAGCCGGAGATTATCATCAACGCATCCGAGACGGCCGTGAAGCTCAAGGTGGTCGACGGCATGCTGGACAAGATCGACCGCCGTCGGGTTCGCGCGAAGATCGACGTCGACACGGACAACGCCAACCGCGGGGTCCTCGGCTTCATCACGAACTTCGACAAGGCCGGCTCGAGCTTGCGCGCCTTCAACGGGCGCCTGCTGGCTGGCGTCATCCTGATCCCCCTGCTGATCCCGCTGGTCATCGCACTGGCCGGCGCAGTCGGCGCGCTCAGTGCGGCCCTCGTGGTTGGCGCCCTCGGTTTCGGTGTGCTGATCGCCGCCTTCTCCGGCATCGGTGATGCCGTCAAGGCTCTTGGTGATGTCCAGAAGAACGGCGCGAAGGACGCCCTCGCCGCGGCCAAGGCCATCCGGGTCGCGGCCAAGGGTGTCCGTGAGGCCGAGCAGGATGTCGCGCGGGCGCGCGAGGATGCAGCCGAGGCGTCCGAGGGTGCGGCCGAGAGGGTCGTAGATGCCCAGCGCAGTCTCGGGGATGCCCAGGACCAGGCCGCCCGGGCGGCCGAGGGCGCCGCGCAGCGGGTGGCCGACGCGCAGCAGGGGATCGCCGACGCCCAGCGCAATGCGGCCCGTCAGGCCGAGCAGGCAGCAGAGCAGGTCGCGGACGCCCTCGAGCGCCAGGAGGACGCCCAGGACGACCTGACGGATGCCAACCGGGACGCCCTGCGGGCTCAGGAGCGGCTGACCGAGGCCCGTAAGGACGCCCAGGACCAGATCGAGGACTTGGCCATCAGTGTGGCCGGCGGGGCCCTGGCCGAGCGCCAGGCGGTCATTGACCTCTTTGAGGCCGAGGTCGCGTTCCGCAATGCGCGAGCCGACACCGGCGCCACGAACCTCGAGCGCGAGCAGGCGCTCATCAACCTCGAGCAGCAGCGCCTCCGGCTTATCCAGGTGCGGACGGAGAATGCCCGCCTGGCCGAGGAGCAGGTCCGCTCCAACAAGCTCGGCGTCGAGGGCTCCGATGCAGTCGTGGCCGCCCAGGACGGCATCGTCGCCGCGAACGGACGGGTCGCCAGCGCGCAGGAGGGGGTGCAGGAGGCCGCCGGCGGGGTCCGGGACGCCTTGCAGAGCCAGGCCGAGAGTGCCGCCGACAACGCTCGCTCTGTGGGCGACGCGCAGCGCGGGCTGGCTGACGCCATGCAGGCGCAGCGCCAGACGTCGATCGACAGCGCTCGCTCTATCGCGGACGCCCAGCGCGGTGTCTCCGAAGCCATCGAGGCCCAGGGTAGGACGTCCCGTGACAACGCGCAGTCTCTGGCGGACGCGCAGCAGAAGTTGGCCGATGCGCAGGAGAACTACCAAGAGACGCTGATCAAGACCCGCGAGATCGGTTCTGCCAGCATGGCGGCGCTCGAGCAGGCGATGGGCAAGCTGGGCCCTGCCGGCCAGGCCTTCGCTGTCTTCCTGGCCACCCAGGTCCTGCCCTTCCTCAAGGAGATCCGGGGGGTGATCCAGGAGGCGATGCTGCCTGGCGTCACCAGCTTCCTGCAGACGCTTCTGCAGTACGGCCCGCAGATATCGGCGATCCTCGGCGCGATGGCGAAGGCAATCGGCGACTTCCTCGCTCAGGCCGCAACCGAGGTCGCCAACAGCCCGGCTTGGCAGGACTTCTTCACCTTCTTGCTTCAGAGCGGCCCAGGTCTGTTCACCCTGCTGCTGAACCTCGGCCTCAAGGTGCTGACGGTCTTTCTCCAGATGGTGACGGCGTTCGGCCCCCTGCTCGAGCAGGTCCTGATGTGGCTGGTCGAGGTCACCGAAGCCTTCTCGAACTGGTTGCAGACGCCGCAGGGTCAGAAGGAGCTCAGGGAGTTCCTCGACTACATCGTCAAGATCGCACCACTGGTTGGCGCCTTCTTCGGGGCCCTGGTCATGGCTGCGGTCAGCCTCGGCAAGGCCTTGGCGCCCTACGCGGAAGATCTCCTGCGGATCTTCACGGGCGTCCTGAACTTCATCGCCGGGATGGATCCGAAGATTCTCGGCGCAATCGTGCTCGCGATTCTCGGCCTGGTGTTCGCCATCCAGTTCGTCCTCGGTCTCGCGTCTCTTATCTCGACCATCGGCATCGCATTCACTGCCGGCGTGCTTCCGATCGTTGGCATCATCGCAGGGGTGATCCTCATCCTCTTCGCCCTCGGGTTTGCCTTCATCCTCCTCTGGAGGAACAGCGAGACCTTCCGCGACATCGTCAAGGGTGCGATCGAGGTCGTCGGCAACATCTTCTCCTGGCTGTGGGAGAACGTCCTTCGGCCGGTCATCAACTTCATCATCGGTTACGTCACGAAACTCTGGGAAATCTGGGGGGCCGTGTTTGACCTCATCGGTGGGATCTTCCGGGCATTCATAGGCGGCATATCGGCCGCCTGGGACGCCTTCGCGAACTCGGGCATGGGTAAGGCCATCATCGAGTTCTTCGACAAGTACGTGAAGCCGGCGTGGGCTGGCTTCGCCGACTGGGCTAGGGGATTCTGGGGTGACATCCAGGACATCTTCAAGGTTGGGGTCCGCTTCATCGTGGATACCGTCCTGAACGACGGTCTGATCGCCGGATTCAACTTCCTCGCCAGGGCGTACAAGACCACGGAGATCACCCCGATCAAGCTCCCTGCCAGCTTCTACATGAGCTCAGACGGCCCGGCTCCCGGCAGCCTGGGCAAGATCGGCCTGCCCGGGCACTCCGCTGGTGGCTGGACCGGTCCTGGCGAGAAGTATCAGGAAGCCGGCATCGTCCACGCGGACGAGTTCGTGGTCCGCAAGGAGTCTCAGCGCAAGATGCGCGACCGCTTCCCGGGGCTGCTGGACTACATCAACCGGGAGGGCTCTCTGCCCGGTTACGCCGAGGGTGGCGTGGTGGCCTTCGGCCGCTTCCTGCAGGGCCGCGGCTTCCGCGTCGGAGAGCACCCGCTCTTCGGCGGCGTCGCTCCGGTCCACAAGGGCCGCGGTCACTACGAGGGTCGCGCGATCGACGTCAACTTCGGCCCCGGTGGCAAGAGTGCCGAGGAGAAGCGCGCGATCGACAGCATCGTCGGCCTCGCGAGGGGCTACGGTCTTTCGAGCATCTGGCAGTCTGCAGGCCACTTCGGGCACGCCCACTTCGAGCAGGGCGCGGCCTTCAAGGACATCATCGGCCGTGTCGGCGATGCTGCCGCCGCGGGCGGCGCCGCCCTCCTCGGGGGCCTGAAGGACGCCGCAGGCGTAGTTGTCGGCGCCCCCCTGGACTACCTGCTGGGGAAGGTCCGCGGGCTCTACGGGAGCTTCAAGGACAGCGCCATAGGCGGGATACTGATCGGCGGCGTCGAGCACGCGGTCCGTGGTGCCGCAGACTTCATCGGGAAGGCAGCCAGTAGCGCCTTCGACACCCAGGACACCTCTGTGCCGGTCGCCGCCGGCGGCCCCGTGATCGACGTCATCCGAAACGCCGCCGCGAGCCGCGGCTGGGGCCAGGGCGGCGAGTGGGCGGCCCTGTCGCGCCTGATCCAGAAGGAATCCTCGTTCAACCCGACCGCCCAGAACCCGACGAGCACGGCGTACGGATTGTTCCAGTTCCTGAACAGCACCTGGGCCGGGACCGGCTTCAAGAAGAGCTCCGACCCGGCGATCCAGACTGCAGCCGGCCTGCGGTACATCGCCGATCGGTACGGGACTCCCTCGAAGGCGCTGGCCTTCCACAACGCCAACAACTACTACGCCGAGGGCGGTCTGGTCGCCGGTGCCGATAATGGCCCGGTGCTCTACGACTCGGGCGGCTGGCTGCAACCCGGCGTCACCCAGGTGGTCAACGCCTCGGGTAAGCCGGAGCCGATCTTCTCGGCCAGCCAGTGGGACTCCATCGCTAAGGGCGGGATGGACAGCGCCGGCGGCGAAGACCACTGGCACCTTCATGGATCCGACGTCACCCCTGAGGACTTCGCCGACGCGGTACTGTTCAAGAAGCGCGTCGCGAAGCGCGGCGGCGTCTATGCGGGAGTGCGCTGATGTCCTACGGCAGCTACACCCAGGGGTATGCCGGATCGACGTCTACAGCCGGATCGACGTCTACACCGGGGTCGACCGCCGCGCCTATCCCGCGTGATGAGCTCGACCAGGGCTTCGAGCTGGATCGCATCCTCACCTTCGGTGAGCGCGGCAACATCCTCGTGGAGAGCTTCACGCCGGGTGCCTCGACCGTCGAGTCCCAGGTGGGCCTGAATCCACGCGGCGACAACAGGTGGTTCGGGCGCGACCGCCGCCGGCCGGGCATATGGGCCTGGAGCCTGGGTGTCAACCGGCAGGATGAGGTCGGCGCCTATGAGACGCTCGCACAGATCCAGGAGGCCTGGGACAACGAGGACATCAGGCTGACGCCGGGCGCTGTGTCCACCCTTCGGTACCGTGTGGCTGGCCGGACCCGCCAGATCTATGGTCGCCCTCGACGTTGCGAGATGGCCCCGCCCGACATCCGGCGATTCGCGGGCTACATGGGCGTCGAGGTGGACTTCGAGCCGGTCGACCCGTTGCACTACGACGACGTCGAGAGCACCGCCGTCCTGTCGATCGTGGCCGCGGAGAGCTCGGGGCTGACCGAGGCGAGCCTGACGGATCCCCTGACCTCCCTGGTGTCTCCGGGCGTTCAACGCGCCGGGCAGATCTTCGTCGGCGGCACCGCGGCCACCTGGGCGATCGTGCGGATCAAGGGCGCCACCGGTGCCTCGAACCTGCGGGTGATCGTGGACGAGAAGTGGTCTGTCGGGATCGTCGGCCCCATCGCGAGCGACGAGGTCGTCACCGTGGACGGTCGCCCCTGGGTCCGCTCGGCCACCTCCTCACTCGGCGGCAGCGCCTCCGGGCGCCTGGTGCCGACTACGCGGCTGGACGCGATGCGGCTGACGCCGGGCCCGCACGAGATCAGGATCGAGGGCCTGGATCCGACTGGGACCGCGACCGCTACGGTAGCCTGGCGTGGCGCCAGCAAATCCCTGTAGAAGGAGCCCCATATGCCTGCACCATGGTTCATCGGCGGCGGCGCCGTCCATGACGCGACGATCGCGCGGCTTGTTGCCAATGCGGCCACCGGCGACTCTCAGGGCATCGTCGGCCAGGATCACTACAAGGTCCTCCCGCTGGCAGTGCCTGGTGCCCAGGTCCGGGTCCTTCCCGGTGCCGGCGTTCTCCGGGCCGCGCCCTACACGGGCGGCTCCTTCCAGTCCTACATGACTCGGCGGGCCGTCGAGACGAACCTGGCGGTCACTCCCACCGGGAGCGCTGCGGGCCGGAGTGACCTCGTCATCCAGCGGATTGATGACCCGCAGTTCGGCGGCACTCTCAGCCCCACATCTCCGACTGCGATCTTCGATCCATTCGTCATCATCGGCGGGGTCCCCGCAGGAACCACCAGCGCCTCAGAGCTGAATCTCCCGTACCCGGCAATGACTCTGGCGCGGATCGACCTGCCGGCCAATACCGGGGCGGTAGAGGGGAAGCACATCAGGGATCTGCGTCGCCTCACGATACCGGCGGTTCCGGCGTGGGAGTGCGGGTCGGCGCTGAACCCAGCCCAGAATATCCCGACGAACGCGAATACCGGGATGGCTGTCTCCAACTTCGATGACGCTGTCGGCCTGGCCAGCAGGTCTGCAGTCAACGCTCCTGCATTCGTCACAATCGCTACGGCTGGACGGTACTCCGTGTCGATGTCGGCCCGCTTCGGCGGGGGCGGCGGCGCCGGAGGGCGGACCTGTTACATCGCGGTATCTCGCCCCAATGCCGCGGTCGAGATCAGGGTCCCCGGATCGAGTTTCAACTCTGCCAGCGGTGGCACAGTCAGCGCGAGCGGCCTGGTGCGGCTGCTCGCTGGAGACGTCATCTCGCCGGCTCTCTACCAGGAGAGCGGGGTCGGCTTGATCATCGGCGACCTCGCCGGCACCGCCGAGATCCGCTTCTCCGGCGCAATGATCAGCCGCTAATGTCCTGGCGCTACTTCGCCCAGCGCCTGACCCGCACCGGCCCTGGCGCAATGCTCGACCTCGAGCT
>JALZLU010000318.1 GCA_030858685.1 Chloroflexota bacterium
TCCCAGGACAGCACCGTCTCGTCGTTGACCTGCAGCGAGTCAGCCGGTTCGAAGCGAGCACCAGCACCATCGAGAGCGACTTCCACCGCTCGCGCCTGGAGATGCAGAAAGCGCACGCGCACCCGCAGGGTCGCTGCGTCGTCCGGTGCTTCGACCAGGCAGTCGGTCTGCATCTGCCAGGTCTCCGACCCACCGGCCTCGACGTGGTCCCGTGGCGCCACCACGCCGAACTGCCAGCGCACCTGATTCTTGGACGACGAGGCGCGGTAGGGATAGAGCAGGTAACCCTCGTAGAGCACCGCATCGGCGACGCGCTCGGCCACATCGAAGCCGCCTATGCCCTTTCCAGGGTCCACGACGGTTTCCTCGAGGCTCACGCCAGCTTCCTCTCGCCGGCGCGTTGGAGCAGCTCCTCGATGGTCTGATCCCAGCTGGGCAGCGCGTTCTGGCCGCGAAAGGCGTGCAGCGCATCGAAGGTCTCGCGGCGCATCCTGATCCAAGCGCTGCCCGGGAAGTACTGGTCCATCAGGTCGCGCCAGGCGCTGACCGGTAACAGGTAGGAGGCCTCCTCGTGCCAGGGCACCTGATCGACCCGCAGGCCGCCCGGTCCCCGTGCGAAGACCGTGCCGCTGAACAGGAGCAACAGCGGGATGCCCCCATCCTCAAGGGCATGGAAGAACTTGGAGGAGGCCACCTCGAAGTCGTACGTGCACGCCAGGGGCAGATCGACCTCGATGCGCTCCTGGAAGGCCGGCACGACGAGCGAGGAATGGGTCCACAGCATCGTCTGGAGCGTGTCACCCCAACGCTGCGGCTCTCCGAAGAGCTCCAGAAGACGCGATTCCTCGGCGGCCGTGTAGTGGCGCCGACGGGGCTCGATCATGATCTGGGTGCGCAGCGCGATGGCCTGGATGGGCTCGCCGCTGCGCTCGGTGATGGCCAGGCGAAGCATCAGCGTGGGCGCGACGGCGTAGGGCTCGGCGCGTGCCCCCACCACTTCGAAGGTCAGATCGCTCATGAGGCGCTCTCTGGGCTCATGAGGCGCTCGCCGGACGGGTCACGAAAGGACCGCCGGGCGTGGTCGGTCGCTCTCCTCACGCAACCGCGCGAAGAACCCGTCGATGGCGCGATGTGCCTCCTCGCCACCATCGAAGCCCTTCCACCACTGCCGGATAAGACCGACCAGCTCGTAGCAACGGTCGATGGGCACGATGTAGCACTCGCTGTCCGACCTCGAACGGCGCACCAGCAGCGCTTCGACGTCCGGCGTCATGGCCGACAGCATCGGATTGGCGGACCGGATCTCCTCCCAGACGTCGAGTGGGAGCAGCGACTCGGTCGCACCCGCCGGGCTGGGATAGAAGGCGGCCGCGCGGCCCATGGCCGAATTGTGGAAGAGGAAGGCCATGCCCACGGGGATCTGGAGTGAATCCCACTGGGCATCGGTGAGGACGAAGTCCGGATCGAAGATGGAGCGCTCGGGCACGGCGCGGTACTTGCCGCCGGCGGCCCCATCGTGAGTGAACAGCAGGAAGCACCCGCGGCAGGAGCACATCAGTGCCCGCGTCTCGATGTTGACGACATGCGCGTGCTCTTCCCTGATCTGCTCTGTGCAGAACTCGCAGATCTCGCCGGGCGCTGCTTTCGGGCGCGGCTGGAGGAAACGTCGGAGCAGGGGCGGCTCGGGGCGGGCGCGCGGTTCGTCGGGATCGGCGCGCTGCTCCAGGAAGCGCCGCATCCCGCCGGCGGGAGTCTCGCTCATCGTGCCGCGGGAACGCGATGCGGATGGAGTCAGCGGCGGCGATGAGCGGCAGTGGATCGAGGTGCAGGCCGCCCTCCTCCAGCGAACGGCCTGCCAGCCGTACGTCGAAGCGGTGGCTGCAACGCGGGCAACTCAGCACCTGATCATCAAGACGGCCAGCCTGGAGCGCGGAGCCGCAGGACGGGCACGCGTCGCGGTAGGCATAGAGCTGTCCGTCCGAGCTGCAGACGAGGACGGCCGTGCCGCCCAACTCGACGCCGGCCAGCATTGCCGCGGAGAAGGCCAATGCGCCCGGCACCTCGAGCCACTCCCCGGGTCCGGGATGCACGGCCGTGGCACCGCCGTTGGCGTGGGCTGCACCACGGGAGTGGGCGCCGCCGTTACCGTGGACGTCGCCGTTCCCATGCAGGCCTGCCGATGCCGTCGCGGGCGACCCCTCCCGCGAGCCGAGCGGCTGGAGCTGGATGAGCGGTGTGGCGGGCGTAGCCGCCGGCGCCGAAGCCGCCACCTCCATGCTCTCCGCCTCCACGCGGCTGAGCTCGGGCGCAGCTTCCAGGATGGCCTTTTCCAGGGCCAGGTCGAGCGTGACCTGCGAAGCCGGACAGGTCGAACAGGTGCCCTGCATGCGCAGGCGCGCCACCTCCCCGTCCACGCTGACCAGTTCCACATCCCCGCCATGAGAGCCGAGATACGGCCTCACCTTGTCGATGGCCCGCTCGACACGCGCCTCCACGCTGAGCGGATGGATGCCATGCAGGATGAGCAGGCTGGAGACGAGTTCATCGTCGCCCAGCCGGCCCAACAGTTCGGGCTCACGCGCGCCATCGTCCGTGACGATCTCCAGGACGCGCGTCAGCCCCGCGCCGTAGAAGCGCATGAGCAGACCCACCAGTTCCTCGGTGCGCTCCACCACCTGGCGGTCGGCGTGACCGGCGAGCTGCTTGAGATGGTTCTCGATCTGGTCGCTGACGGACCGCAGGTCCGGCTCAACGGTCATCGGCCGGATCCCATCCCGTCAGATCTCGTTGAGCATGGTCGGCGAATGGTGCTTCTCGAGCACCTTGCCGTTACCCAGGTACATGTGCACGCCGCATGGCAGGCAGGGGTCGAAGCTGCGCACGGTGCGCATGATGTCGATGCCCTTGAAGGTCTCGGGCGGGTTCTCCTCGAAGATGGGCAACCCGTTGACGGCATCCTCGTATGGACCGGCCGTGCCGTAGATGTCGCGCGGATTCGCATTCCAGGGCGTGGGCGGGTAGGGATGGTAATTGGCGATCTTGCCGTCCTGGATGACCATGTGATGCGAGAGGACACCACGGACGGCCTCGGTGAATCCCGCGCCGATGCCCTCCTTGGGCACCTTGAAGGGCTCCCAGGTCTTGGTGTGGCCCTGCCGCACCTCGGCCAGTGCCTTCTCCACGAAATGAAGGGCACAGGCCGCGGCGTACGCCTGGAAGTACGTGCGCGCCCGGTTCCGCTCGATGGTGTTGCTCCACTGCGGGATCTTCCATTCGAACGACGCCTCGGGCAGGAGCGCCGTCCGGGGCAGGTTGATCTGGACGCTGTGGCCGGTGGCCTTCACGAAGCCGATGTCGACCAGGCCGGAGAGGGCGGTCGACCAGAGTCGGGCCAGCGGTCCGCCGCCGGTGTCGAGGGCCAGATGGTCCGTCCCGTCGTACCAGCGTGGCGACATGACCCAGCTGTACTTGTCGGAGAAGTCGCGCTTCTGGGGCTTCGGGATGGTGTGCTGGTTCCAGGGGTGGTTGCGGTCCACCGGATTGCCCAGCGGGTCCTTGTCCACGAACATCTCCTGGTCCTCCCAGCTCTCGTAGTACGAGCTGCCCAGGAGGATGCGGATACCCAGGTTGATCTGCACCAGGTCGTTGGTGACCAGCTTGCCGTCGACGATCACGCCGGGCGTCACGAACATGGCCCGGCCCCAATCGGTCATGTCCTTGTAGCCGAAGTTGCACACGTCAGGATCCTGGAAGCTGCCCCAGCAGGCGAGCAGGGTCCGCCGCAGGCCGACCTGCTCGTAACCGGGCAACGCCTCGTAGAAGAAGTCGAACAGGTCGTCATGCATGGGCACGACGCGCTTCATGAACTCCACGTAGCGCATCAGCCGCGTGTAGTAGTCGGTGAAGAGCTGGATGGTGGCCACCGTGCCCACACCGCCCGGATAGAGCGTGGAGGGATGGACGTGGCGGCCTTCCATGAGGCAGAACATCTCGCGCGTCATGCGGCTCACCTGGAGGGCTTCGCGGTAGAACGCACCCTCGAAGGGGTTGAGCGAGAGCATGATGTCGCCGATGGTCTTGTAGCCGTGCTGTTCGGCATGAGGAGCCGCGGTCCGCTGCGCCTGTTCCCAGACGCCGGGATTCGTCTCCTGCACCATCTTGGCGCAGAAATCCACGCCGACCAGGTTCTCCTGGAAGATGTTGTGGTCGAACATGTACTCGGCGGCCTCGCCGAGGTTGATGATCCACTCGCCCAGGGCGGGCGGCTGGACGCCGTAGGCCATGTTCTGCGTGTAGACGGAGCAGGTCGCGTGATTGTCACCGCAGATGCCGCAGATACGGCTGGTGATGAAGTGGGCGTCGCGCGGATCCTTGCC
>JALZLU010000362.1 GCA_030858685.1 Chloroflexota bacterium
TGTGGCAGCACGGCGCGCTGATAGTCGAACGGACTCAGCGTGCCCACCCACGAGTCGAAGAGCTGGATGGCCTGCACGCCGGCACCGACCTGTGCGCTGACGTAGGCGATGGTCGTGTCGACCAGGCGGGAGAGCAGCGCGTCGAACGTCTCGGGTTCTGTGCGCATGAGCGACTTGATGCCCTCAGCGTCGCGCGACGAGCGGCCGGTGACCATGTATGAGGCCAGCGTGAAGGGAGCGCCGGCGAATCCGATGAGCGGCACGGGGCTCTCACGCCGGATGAGGCGGATGGCGTCGAGCAGCGGGCCGACCGCTTCCTCCGGCTCGAACCGGCGCAAGGTTCGGATGGCCGCCATCGTGTCCACCGGCGGATGGATGACCGGTCCGATCCCTTCGCGGATCTCCAACGGAACGCCCATGCCCGGCAACGGGCTTGTGATGTCGGCGAAGAGGATGGCGGCGTCCACGCCCAGCCGCTCCACCGGTTGCAGCGTCACCTGAGCGCAGAGTGCCGGGTCCGCCGTGATCTCCAGCAGGGAGACGTGCTTGCGGATGGCGCGGTACGCCGGCAGCGACCGACCCGCCTGGCGCATGAACCAGACCGGCGTGGCATCCACCGGCTCGCGTCGGCAGGCGCGCAGGAAGCGATCGGCGCGGTTCGACATGGCCGGCTGGGAGGTATCGGACATCGCCGGGTCGGCCGTCATGCGCGCGCCTCCTGGGCTGCCGAAACGGTGCGCTCGATGTCGGCGTCTGTGTGGGCGGCCGAGATGAACCAAGCCTCCTGCGGCGCGGGCGGCAACAGGATCCCGGCATCGCGCATCCGGCCGTGGAAGCGGGCGTAGGCGCTGGCGTCCGCCTCGCGCACCTCGTCGAAGTCGCGCGGAGGTGTTGCCCGGAAGAAGAGCGTGAGCAGCGATCCCACGCGGCTGAGGCTGGCCGCCCGACCGACCTGGGCGATGGCCTCACGCAAGCCGGCCTCCAAGGCAGCCGAGCGGCGCTCCAGACCGTCGTACAGGTCCGGATCGAGGCAGTCCAGGGTGGCGCATCCGGTGGCCATGGCCAACGGGTGGCCGGAGAGCGTGCCGGCCTGGTACACCGGCCCGCTCGGAGCGATGAGTGCCATGAGGTCCGCGCGACCGCCGTATGCGCCGACCGGCAAGCCGCCGCCGATGATCTTGCCCAGCGTGGTGAGGTCGGGTTCCGCCCGGTAGCGCTCCTGGGCGCCGCCGCGTGCGACCCTGAAACCGGTGATGACCTCGTCGAAGATGAGCAGCGCGGCGTGCTCGCTCGTCAGCGCGCGCAACCCGTCGAGGAAGCCGTCGGCCGGCGGCACGACACCCATGTTGGCCGCCACCGGCTCCACGATGACCGCCGCGATCGCTTCGCCATGTGCGGCGAACAGCGCCCGCACCGAGTCGAGGTCGTTGTAGCGAGCCAGGAGGGTTCCCGAAGCCACGGCCGCGGACACGCCCGCACTGGCCGGCAGCGCCAGCGTGGCCAGCCCCGAACCGGCTTGCGCCAGCAGGCTGTCCACGTGACCGTGGTAGCCCCCCTCGAACTTGACGATCAGCTCCCGCCCCGTGGCGGCGCGCGCCAGACGCAGCGCGGACATCACAGCCTCCGTGCCTGACGACACGAAGCGCAGCCGCTCGAGGGACGGCATCGCCTCGCGGATCCGCTCGGCCAATTCCACCTCGCCCACCGAGGTGGCCCCGAACGGTCCACCTCGACCCGCCTGACGGGTCAGTGCCAAGACGACCTGCGGGTGCGCGTGGCCCAGGATGAGCGGCCCGAACGCCCCCACATAGTCGATGTACTCGACGCCGTCCGCGTCCCATACCCGCGAGCCCTCGCCGCGCACGATGATGGGCGCCTCGCCGCCCACGGCGCGATAGGCGCGGACGGGGCTGTTGACGCCACCGGGAAAGAGGCCCTCCGCGCGGTCCCGCCACACCGCGGAGACCGAGCTGGGTGCCTTCGTACTTGCCGTCACGCGGCGCTTCCCGGCGCCCCGAGCAGCCGCAGGATCTCGTCCATCGGCCGGTGGATGGCCGTCAGGATGGGCGTGTCGCGCACCGTGGAGCGGCGGCTCTCCGTACCCCGCAGGGCGCGCACCAGGTCGCCGAAGCTGGGCAGAGCGTCCATCTCATAGGCCACCAGGAAGTCGTTGTCGTCCATGCCGAAGGAGTAGGCCAGCAGCTGACGGATCGCTGGCCACTGGCACCCCACCTTCATGTGCTCGTTCATGATCCCCTGCCGCGCCTCACGGCCAAGCAGGTACCACTCAGAACTCTTCGTGAAGGGATACACCACGAGGTAGCGCGAGCGCTCTCCACCGAAGGCCGACTGCTCCTGCTCAGTGGGCGTGGTGACGTACTGCGTCGGCTTCAGGACGCCGATGAAGCTCTCGCGTACGGTCAGCCAGCGACCGAGGCCGGAGCGCAACGTGCGGGCACCCGCCTCCTCGAGCGCATCGACGCTCTCCGCCAGGCGCCACAGCAGGAGGTCCGACCCGGACTGGAGGCTGATGGTGGAGTAGGTGTAGGTCCGCACGCCGCCTTGCCCGTCCAAGGCTATGGCGGACGCGAACTCGTCGGCGGAGGACGCCCGCTCCTCGTCCGCGAGCCGGCGCCACGTCGCATCGAGGCCCAACGCCAGTGCCTGGACGTAGGTATCGGTCATCTGATCGGCTCCGATTCGCTCAACCACTGGGCGGCCTCCGCCGCGAGATAGGTGACGATCACGTCCGCGCCTGCCCGATGGATGGCCGTTAGGCACTCCAGCGCCGCGCGGCGTCGGTCGATCCAGCCGCGTTCGGCCGCCGCCTCGATCATGGCCAGTTCGCCGCTCACCTGGTACGCGGCGAGGGGGACGTCAAAGCGATCCCGGGCACGGGCCAGCAGGTCGAGCGAGGTGATGGCCGGCTTGACCATCAGCATGTCCGCCCCTTCCGCGAAGTCGAGCTCCATCTCGCGCATCGCCTCGCGGCCGTTGGCGGCGTCCATCTGGTAGCTGCGCCGGTCGCCGAAGGCGGGCGTGGAGTCGGCCGCCTCGCGGAACGGACCGTAGAGGGCAGATGCGTGCTTGGAGGCGTAGGCCAGGATCGCTGCGTCCTGGTGGCCCGCCTCGTCGAGCGCGGCGCGGATGGAAGCCACCTGGCCGTCGAGCATGGCGCTGGGCGCGACGATGTCGGCGCCTGCCTGGACATAGGCCACGGCCGCCCGCGCGAGGGAAACCAACGAGGCGTCATTGGCGATGATCTCCCCGTCGAGTACTCCGCAGTGGCCGTGGCTGGTGTACTCGCAGAGACAGACGTCGGCGGCAAGCACGAGGGGCAAGCCGGCGGCTCGCACCGCTCGGAGCGTCCTGGGCACGGGGCCGTCGGGGTCGGCGGCGCCCGTACCGGCGGCATCCTTGTCATCAGGGATGCCGAACAGGATGATCCCGCCAACGCCGCGCTCGGCGAGGTCTCCACACAGATCCACGGCCACGTCCGTGCTGAGCCGCGCCTGGCCGGGCATGGAAGCGATGGGCTCTCGACGCCCCTCCCCGGAGACGACGAAGAGCGGCGCGATGAGCTGCGCTGGCGACAAGCGGGTCTCGCGCACCAACGCGCGCAGCTGCGGGGAGCGACGGAGGCGCCGCGGCCGGTGAACCAGCGGCAGACGGGGAGCCGCCGTGGGCATGCGCGGCGTCGCCTGGGAGACCGGGGTCTCTGGGATCACCGGACCCAGGAGACGTTCGACCGCGGCGAGCAGGCCGTCCACCGACGGGTGGGCAGACTCGACGGCCACCTCGAGCCCGGCCGATCGGATGGCGGCGCTGGTCGACGG
The DNA here is from genome assembly GCA_030858685.1 of Chloroflexota bacterium. GTDB lineage: Bacteria > Chloroflexota > Limnocylindria > Limnocylindrales > CSP1-4 > Palsa-1032. The sequence continues at coordinate 3,837 of JALZLU010000362.1, forward strand.
GCCGATGGACACGAGCCGCGTGGACGACAGGCGCGCGTGGTCCCGGCCCGCGCCATTGCCGTCGGCGCTGTCCGCGGTCAGGGTGAGAAGGCCGCGAACGGCAGACCCGGAACACAGGACGATGGCACGGAGGCCCGTGTCAGCAAGGGCCTCCGTGAGCGCCTTGGCACTGCCAGCCGGAGCCTCCACGGTTCGGTAGGCCACGACTTCGTGGACCAGGGCAGCGGCGTCGCGAAGCGCGCGGGGCAGCGCCGCGTCTGCCCGGTCAGAGCGCGGCAGCAGGATGCGACTTCCCGCCAGAGGTCCCTGTGCCTGGAGTGCCGCAGTGATGGCGTCGCCGCGGGAGACCTCCGGGATGACACTGACACGTACGCCGCCCGCCTCGAGCACAGCGGCAGTGGCGCGGCCGACAGCCGCCCACCGCGTCTTCCCGACGTCCGCGACCCGCGGTCCAGCCACGGCGACCGGTTCACGCGTCCGCTGCACCGCTTCCACCATCGCCGTCGCGCCGGCGGCGCTCGTCACGACCACCCAATCGAAGCCATCCAGCTCCGCCGCGAGAAGGTCGAGTGGCCCGCCCGGCTCCACCGGCACCAGCGCCACGGTGGGCACCGCATGGACGCGATGCCCAGCCGCGGAGAGGGCCGTCACGAGCGGGTCAGCCGCGCCATCGGGCCGCGTGGAGAGGATGCTCACGAGACCGGCACCGCCTGGGCGCTCTCCCGATACCCGGCCGCGATCAGTTCGGCCGCCATACGCGCAGCGACGTGGCTGGTTTCATCGCTCGTGCCGGACCAGCGGCTGGTCATGCGGCGGCTGCCGTCCGGGCTCGCCGCCACGGCCAGGACATCGAGGTCCGTGCCGTGCAGCGATGCCAGGGCACCCAGCGGAGCGCGGCAACCGCCACCGGCCGCCTCCAGTACGGCGCGCTCCAGCTCGACGCAGAGTCGAGTCGGGGCATCATCCAGCGCCGCCACGGCGCGGCGCACGGCCGTAGCGTCGGCCCGCACCTGGACAGCGAGCGCACCCTGGCCTGGTGCCGGGGTCATGAGTGGCACGTCCAGGATCGTGTCGATCCGATCGGCGCGACCCAGACGCGATAGCCCGGCCACGGCCAGGACCAGAGCATCGACCTCACCCGCGTCCAGGCGTCGCAGCCGCGTGTCCACGTTCCCGTGCAGCGGCCGGACCCGCAGATCGGGCCGCGCCGCGCGCAGGAACGCGCCGCGGCGCGGGCTGTCCGTGCCCACAGTCGCCCCTGCCGGCAGCATCGCCAGCGCATCGACCGCGCGACGACCCCTATCCCGGCGCGTGACCAGCGCATCACGCGCATCACCACGCGGCGGGTAGGCGGCGATCACCAGTTCGATCTCTTCTTCGATGGGCACGTCCTTCGCGCTGTGGACGGCGAGGTCGACCTGGCCGCCACGCAGCGCGGTCTCCAGCGCCCCCACGAAGGCGCCCTCTCCCCATGCCGTGTCGGGCAGGCGCACGTCGCCCTCCGTCACGATGGGCACCAGGATGACTTCGTGGCCGG
>JALZLU010000119.1 GCA_030858685.1 Chloroflexota bacterium
ACGGCAAGGTCGGTGGCGTCCTCACGGGCGTGCGACGGGCCCACCATGAACGCCTGGTCATCGCTGATGAAGACGTCCGCTACGACGATCGCTCGCTGCGCCGCCTGGTAGGGACGTTGGCGGGGGCGGAGGTGGTGCGGCCACAGAACCACTTCGTGCCGATGCCCTGGCATGCGCGCTGGGACACGCCCCGGATCCTTATCAATCGCATGACCGGCGGCGACTGGCCGGGCACGCTGGGGGTCCGCCGCTCCCTGTTGGTGGCCGCCGGCGGTTACGACGGGGATGTGCTCTTCGAGAACCTGGAGCTGGTCAGGACCATCAGGGCGCTCGGTGGGCGCGAGTTCGTCGCCACCGACCTGTACGTCAGCCGGCGGCCCCCGGACGCCGTGCGATTCTGGAGCCAGCGCGTCCGACAGGCCTACGACGAGTTCGCCCGACCACTCCGCCTGGCAGCCTGGCTCGCACTCCTGCCCGGCGGCGTCCTCATGCTGGCGCGGCGATGGTGGAGGGGAGCCATGGCTGTCTTGTTGGCGGCCATCGCCCTCGCCGAAGCGGGCCGTCGGCGCGATGGAGGACGCGCTGTGTTCCCAGCCAGCGCCTCCCTGATGACGCCGCTCTGGCTCTTGGAACGGAGCATCGCCGCGTGGCTGGCAGTGGGCGCACGTCTAGTCCTGGGAGGCATCCCGTATCGCGGCGGGATCCTATCCCGGGCAGCGACGCCGCGTCGGGTCCTGGGTATTCGACACGCGGCGGTCCGTGCCGAGGCAGGCTGGACGGAGCCATGATCCGCGAACCGGTCGCCAGCGATACCGGAGTGGCAAGCGTCTTCTCATCTCCGCCGACAGCACTGACGCGCGCCATCCACAAGGCGTTTCGCGGGTGGGTGCTGGAGCCAGACTTCTCCTGTCTGGGGGCGCGTTCCGCGGTGAGCGGCGAGCGCTACCGATTCGGGCTCTATGGAGCGCTGGGCGAGGAGGAAGGCACGCACCGGCTCGCTCGCGATCTAGCGCGATTCGCCGCCCGACAGGAGTCCGCTGGTCCGGGGCACTTCAGCACCTTCGTGGCAGCGTTCACGGGACCTCTCCGCATCCCCGAAGCACGCTTCGAGACTCTCGTCTGGCAGCAGCTGCAGGCCCTGCATGAGATCGACGCGCGTGACCACGCTTGGGACCCTACCGTCAGCGGCGATCCCGGCGATCCCACGTTCGCCTTGAGCATCGGCGGAAAGGCGTTCTTCGCGGTGGGTCTACACGGACGAGCGTCCCGCTTGACGCGCCGATTCGAGTGGCCCACGCTGGTCTTCAATCCACATGACCAGTTCCAACGGTTGCGCGCGACCGGCCATTTCGGGCGCATGCAAGAGATCATCCGCCAGCGCGAGCTCGCGCTCCAGGGATCGATCAATCCCATGCTGAGCGATTTCGGGACCCGATCGGAAGCTCGCCAGTACGCAGGTCGCGAAGTCGACGAGGAGTGGCGTTGTCCCTTCACCAAACGCGAACACGGATGACCGAGATCCTGGAGCGCCACCATCTGGAACCGCAGACCGGCATGGGGTTGGAGATGCGTCGCGGTCAGATCCTGCGCGTCATCGACCCCCAGGGCGAACAAGTCTCGGATCTGCTCGCATTCAACGCCGCCGACCGGCGGGAGTGGCTGTCTTCGGGTCGCTCGATCGACTACAACGACACGATCTACCTGACCACCGGTCATGTGCTCTACTCCAATCGCAGCAACCCCATGCTGACCATCGTGGAGGATCGCGTCGGGCGCCACGACTTCCTGCTCACCCCGTGCAGCCCTGAGATGTTCCGCATCCTGTACCGGCATGTGGGCCACCATCCCAGTTGCTTCGAGAACCTGGCCACGAGTCTGGCTCCGTACGGCATCTCGTCTGACGCCCTGCCCACGACCTTCAACATCTTCATGGACGTCGCCGTGTCGGCGGACGGTGCACTGAGCATCGGACCGCCGCGTTCGCGCCCGGGCGACTTCATCGATCTGCGGGCTGAGATGGATCTCGTGGTGGGCGTCACGGCCTGCTCGGCGGAGAAGTCGAACAATGGCAGCTTCAAGCCCATCGACGTCGAGGTTCGGGCCGCGCGCGTCACACCGTGATGATCACGCCTTCATCGGCGGCGAGCTCCAACCGCGTGAGGTCCAGGCGCCCTTCCAGGGATCGACGGGGCTCTGTCGAGAGTCGGAGCACGCCGCTGGTGGGCAGGCGTCCGCGGCTTGCCGTGGCCAGATCGTGCGAGCCGGAGCGGCCTGCGCACTCGATCGCGACCAGCGATCGCTCGCCCGCCGCCTCGCGCACGTAGGCGAACACGCCGCTCTCTGGGCTCATGTCCAGCCCGCGGTAGGTGCCACTCGCGAGGGCCGGACTGGCAGCGCGCTCTGCGATGAGCCGCCGGTAGAGGGAGAAGAGCGAACCGGGATCGTCCGCTTGGTCCGCGACGTTGACGCGCGATG
>JALZLU010000365.1 GCA_030858685.1 Chloroflexota bacterium
ATAGGGCAGGCACGCCACCGCCCGCCGAGTAGACCGCGCGCAGCAGGTGGCCGGGTCCCTTGGGCGCGACCATGCCCACGTCGATGGTGGTGGGAGGCTCGATGCGCCCGTATCGGATGTTGAAGCCATGGGCGAACATGAGCAGCGCCCGGTCCCGCAGGTTGGGACCGATCTCTTCTTCGTAGACCTGCTTCTGCGCCGTGTCCGGGACCAGCACCATGACGATATCTGCCTGGCGCACCGCCTCAGCCACGGCGGTCACCTGGAAGCCAGCCTCCTGGGCCGGGGCGCGGCTCCGGGAGCCCGCGGCCAGTCCGACCACCACGTCCACCCCCGAGTCGCGCAGGTTCTGGGCATGGGCGTGGCCTTGGCTGCCGTAGCCGATGACCGCCACGGTCTGACCCGCCAGGGCCGCCGGGTCCGCGTCCCGGTCGTAGTACATGCGAGCGATCATCAACTGCCTCCCTCTGACTTGATGGCCGTCGAGCCCCTTGCCATGGCGATGGCGCCCGTGCGGGCGAGCTCCTTGATCCCGAATCCCGCCAGGAGGGCGATCACGGCGTCGATCTCCGCGACGGTACCGGCGGCTTCCACGATCAAGTGATCCGCGCCCAGGTCCACGACCCGGGCCTTGTAGAGCTCCGCGACCTTGAGCGCCTCGGCACGGTCCTGCCTGGTGACCCGGACCTTGATGAGTGCCAGCTCGTGCTCGATGCGCTGTTCGGCGCCCAGGTCCTGGACCTTGAGCACGTCGATGAGCTTGTAGAGCTGCTTGGAGACCTGCTCCACGGCGAAGTCATCGCCATGCAGCACGATGGTCATGCGGCTGACGTCGGTACGCTCGGAGTGGCCCACTGCCAGCGATTCGATGTTGAAGTCGCGCGCCCGGAGCAGGCTCGAGACGCGGTTGAGCACGCCCGGCCGGTCGTTGACAAGGACCACGAGGAGGTGGCGTTGATGCTGACCGCTGCCCGGGACGTAGCGGTCGGCGGTGGCCCGCGCGGATCGGGCGCTGGCAGGAGCGCTCATGCCGGTCTCACTCATCCTGCAGCCGCCTCGCCCCACGTCTCGATGAGGTCGGACAGGCCCTTGCCGGCGGGCATCATGGGAAACACGTTCTGGGTCTCGGCGATCTCGAACCAAACCAACGCGGGACCGTCCACGGCCTGCGCGGCACGGATGGCGCCGTCGACCTCACCGGGCTCGCGGGCGCGGAAGGCGGGGATGCCGTACGCCTCGGCCAGTTTCATCCAGTCCGGGCCGGGCAGGTGGGCCGAGTGATAGTTACCGCCATACACGATCTCCTGCCACTGGCGGATCATGCCCAGCTTCTTGTTGTCCATGAGGGCGATCTTCACGGGGATACGGTCCACGGCCAGGGTCATCAACTCCTGGCTGGTCATCTGGAAGCCGCCGTCGCCGACCACTGCCCAGGTCTCCTTGTCGGGCCGACCCAGGGCGGCGCCCATCGCTGCCGGCACCCCGAAGCCCATGGTGCCGAGGCCCCCGGAACTGAGGTGGGAGTTCGGCCGGCGGAAGCCGGCATAGCGCGCCAGCCACATCTGATGCTGGCCGACATCGGCCACCAGGGTCGCGTCGTGGTCGGTCAGGTCTCCCAAACGAGAGATCACGAAGTCCGCCGACAGGAGCCCGTCACGCCAGGCGCCGGAACCGTGCCACGACGACCCCTCGGATCCACGGCGCCACTCAGCCAGCTCGTCGAGGTGGTCCCGGCGATCGTCGGCGGAACGCTCCGCCACGAGCGGGGTCAAGGCTCGGAGCACGCGCTTGATATCACCAACGATGGGCACGTCGACGGCCACATTCTTGCCGATCTCCGAGGGGTCGATGTCGACGTGGATGACCTGTGCGTCCGGCGCATAGGTGCTGACCTTGCCGGTCACCCGGTCGTCGAAGCGCATGCCCAGTGCGATCAGGAGGTCGGCCGACTGGATGGCACGGTTCACATGCTTCCAGCCGTGCATGCCCATGTAGCCGTACGAGAGGGAGTGCCGCTCGTCGATCGCCCCGATGCCCAGCAGCGTGTGGGCGATGGGGATGCTGGTCCGTTCGGCGAAGGCGCGCAACTCGTCCATGGCACCAGAGAGGAGGACACCATGGCCGGCCAGGATGATGGGCCGCTGGGCAGCGTCGATGGCCTCCGCCGCGAGTCGGACCTGACGCGGATGGCCGTCGAAGGTCGGCCGGAAGCCGGGCAGGTCGACTGCGTCGGGATGCTGCGCCCGGGTCTCGGACGTCAGCGCGTCCTTGGTCATGTCGATGTGGACCGGTCCCGGCCGGCCGGTCCGCGCGATGTGGAACGCCTCGGCGAAGACGCGCGGCAGGTCATCGGCGCTGCGCACCAGATAGTTGTGCTTGGTCATGGGCAGCGTGATACCCGTGATGTCGATCTCCTGGAAGGCATCCTTGCCGATGAGCGCGCCGGGCACGTTGCCGGTGATGGCCACCATGGGGATCGAATCGAGCTGCGCGGTGGCGATACCGGTGACCAGGTTCGTGGCACCCGGCCCCGACGTGCCGAGGCAGACGCCGACGCGCCCGCTCGCCCGTGCATAGCCATCGGCGGCGTGGGCGGCTCCCTGTTCGTGACGGACCAGCACGTGGCGCAGGTCCGGGTGATCGTCAAGGATGTCGTAGAGCGGCAGGATGACCCCGCCCGGATAGCCGAACACGACGTCCACGCCCTGGCGCAGGAGCGCCTCACAGACCACGTCCGCACCGATCCGAGTGCGGTCGCGCGGCCGCGCGTCATCCAGCATCTGCGTGCGCGCCCGCTCGACCGCCGCTGCCGCAGCGGTGCCTGCGCCTGGCACGTGGCGTCCCGTAGCGCCCCTGGTGATGGTCATCGGTCTCTCCTCATCGAAAAGACCCTCGCCGTTCCCGGCGAGGGTCCTGGTGGTTCGGTGTTCGGCCTCTTCGCGGCCTACCCCGTCATCCTCCAGGCTCCTGCCGGAAGCCCCGGATAAGTCCAAGAAGCTCGACGCGAAGCGCGCCGAGCGTGGCGATGATGAGGATCGCTACATCGGTCCCGGGCATGGTCATGGGCACCGTGCGCACGTCGGCGCGCAGTGCGTTCATGGCGATGTCACGGCTTCCGCTGATGTGCTGCATGGACCGATGCGTTCCTCGACCGGGGACGGTTGTGCGGCGCAGTGTTGCATATGCATGCGCTTCCGTCCAACCGCCGTTCCGGAGCCGCCCTGGCCGGGCCAGGAACCGGCTGGCGGCGCCACGGTCTATCGTTCCGACATGGCCCTCATCGTCCAGAAGTACGGCGGCACGTCGGTCAGCGACGCGGAGAGAATCCGCGCTGTCGCCGGGCGCGTGGTGGAGGCCGCCGAGCGCGGCGACCGGGTCTGCGTCGTGGTCTCAGCGATGGGCGACACCACGGACGAGCTGCTCGAACTGGCCGCCAGTGTGGCCAGACTGCCGCACCCCCGCGAGCTGGACAGGCTCTTGTCGGCAGGCGAGCGCATCTCCATGGCACTGCTGGCGATGGCCGTCAACGAACTGGGACGTGAAGCCGTCTCGCTCTCCGGGCGACAAGCCGGCGTGGTGACGGATACTCGCCATGGGAACGCGCGCATCGTCGATGTCCGGGCGCAGCGTTTGCACGAGACACTGGAGCGCGGCGTGATCGCCATCGTGGCGGGGTTCCAGGGGGTCTCGCCGGACGAGGACGAGACCACGCTTGGGCGCGGCGGCTCGGACATGACCGCGGTGGCGCTCGCGGCGGCGCTGGGTGCCGACGCGTGCGAGATCAATACGGACGTGGCCGGTGTCTTCACGGCCGACCCACGCATCGTGCCGGAAGCGCGGCTCCTGCGGAGCATCGCCTACGACGAGATGCTGGAGCTCGCGGCCAGTGGGGCCGGGGTGCTCATGACTCGCTCCGTGGAAGTGGCGCGGACGCATGGCGTGCCCATCAACGTGCGCTCGTCATGGAGCGATGGTGAAGGGACCTGGGTCCGCCAGCAGGAGGACGGCGTGGAACGACCGATCATCTCGGGCATCGCACACGACCGATCAGTGGCCAAGATCGTCATCTGGGGCGTACCCGACCGACCCGGTATCGCGGCGCGAGTGTTCAGGCCGCTGGCGGAGGCAGGAGTGAACATCGACATGATCGTCCAGAACGTCTCCGCCGAGGGTCGCACGGACATCTCCTTCACGGTCCCGTCGGTCGACCTGGCGCGAGCTGGTTCCATCGTGGATGACATCCGCGAGGCGGTCGGCGCAGAGGGCGCGCTGTGCGAGGACGACATCGGCACTGTCTCGCTGGTGGGCGCCGGCCTGCGCACTCATCCGGAGGTGACCGCTGAGCTGTTCGCCGCGCTGGCAGACGCGGAGATCAACATCGAGATCATCTCCACCTCGCCTATCCGGATCTCGTGTGTCGTGCGACGCGCCGAGCTGGACAGGGCCGTGCAGCACATCCACAGACGGTTCCGGCTGGACGAAGAGGCCATCCATGAAGCGGTCACGCCGCCCTCCGCCCCCAGAGGTGCCTCGTGAAGGTCGTGGTGGTGGGCGCGACTGGCGCGGTCGGGTCGGTGATCATGGCCATCCTCGACGAGCGCGACCTGGCCATCAGCGAGCTCGTCCCGGTCGCCACGGCGCGCAGCGCAGGATCGACCCTTGCCCATCGGGGGACGCCGGTGACGGTAGTGCCTCTGGCGGCGGACGTCTTCCACGGCGCCGACATCGCGCTCTTCGACGTCCCCGACGAGGTCTCCCGGGAATGGGCGCCCGTCGCGGTGCTGCACGGCGCGACGGTGGTCGACAACTCGGCGGCCTGGCGCATGTCGCCGGATGTGCCACTGGTCGTGCCTGAGGTCAACCCGGAGGCTGCGCTCTCACCACCCAGCGGCATCATCGCGAGCCCCAATTGCACGATGCTCACGGTCGTCGTGCCGCTCGCGCCACTGCACCGCGCGGCGAAGGTCCAGCGAGTCATCGCCTCCTCCTATCAGGCCGCTTCGGGGGCCGGCAAGCCGGGAGTCGACGAGTTGTGGGGGCAGATCCGTCACATCGCCGCGGCACCCGAGGGCATCGTCACGAGCGGGCGCGCCGGGGATGTCCTCAAGCCGGGGGCGACCTTCAGTCACCCCCTGGCACTCAACGTGATCCCGCGCATCGGTTCACCGCAGGAAGGCGGCTACACCAGCGAAGAGGTCAAGCTCGCGGAGGAGACGCGCAAGGTTTTGGGCCTGGCGGACCTGCCGTTGTCAGCGACATGCGTGCGAGTACCGACCATCCTGGGCCACGGCGTTTCGGTCCATGCCGAGTTCCAGAGGCCCATCGGCGTCGAGGAGGCGCGGGAGATCCTGGCGGCCGCCGCGGGCGTGGAACTTCGCGATGACACCGCCGCTCACATCTACCCCACACCGCTGGAGGCGGCCGGCCAGGACGCGGTGTTCGTGGGCCGGATCCGCCAGGACCCGCGCGACCCCTGCGCCCTGGAATGGTTCGCCGTGACCGACAACCTGCGCAAGGGAGCGGCGCTGAACACCATCCAGATCGCTGAACTCGTGGCGAGCGGTCGGTCGGTGGAGTAGGCGGCG
>JALZLU010000374.1 GCA_030858685.1 Chloroflexota bacterium
GAACCGCCCTTCGTCTCGCAGGTCCGACCATCGACGCCATGCCGTCTCCGCCGCGTCGTGGACCGCGTCCTCGGCGTCGAACCGGTCGCCGAGGATGACCGCGGCAAGGCGGTAAGCTCGGCGCCGACCAGACCGCGGAAGCGGCGGCCCGAGCATCCGCCGCGCTGACGGGCATAGGCCGGAGACGGCCCCGCTCCTCGTCGGTACGATCGGACACCCACTCGCCTTGCATCCCGTTCCCACCCTCCTTCAGCCGACACGACGATCGGCGGGGTGGAATCGTTCATCTGACTGTACGACGAGCGCCGACGGACGCCATCCTGATCGTTGGGCTGCGGCGACGGCGCCGACGCCGACGCCGACGCCGGCTTTGTAGCGCAGGTCTGCCGGAGGGCAGGATGTCTCTCAGGAGGGCTGATGCGGTAGGATTCGCGCCCGTGGGGCGGTAGCTCAGTTGGGAGAGCATCTGCATGGCATGCAGAAGGTCCGGGGTTCGAGCCCCCGTCGCTCCACCACCCCCGACGTTCCGACCCTCGCCCGCCGGCGGGGGTCTTTCGTTGCGGTACGCCTCGGGCCCTTGCTTCGATGATCTACCATGTGCGCCTCATGGCACGCAACGCGGTTCCCACTCGCCGCCTCGACCTCCTCGGGCTTACGGGGGTCGCCGGCGCCTGAGCGCGCGCCGCGCGGCCGACCCGCGGACGACCCCTCCCCTGAAGTCGAGACTCGTGCTATGACCACTCAAACGACCGCTACCACGGCCGCCGCGCGCTCCCACCGTGAGCGCTACGAACCCACCGCCATCGAGCAGCGCTGGCAGGCGCGCTGGGATGAGCTGGGCATGCACCGCACCGACCTGCATGCTGACCCTCGCCCCAAGTACTACGTGGTCACGATGTATCCCTATCCGTCGGGCGACCTGCACACCGGACACTGGTCGATCATCGCGCCGTCGGATGTCATCGCCCGCTACCGGCGGATGCACGGCTACAACGTGTTCTTTCCCATCGGCTTCGACGCGTTCGGGCTGCCGGCGGAGAACGCAGCCATCAAGAGCGGCGTCCATCCGGCGAAGTGGACCATGGCCAACATCGAGCGCATGCGCGGACAGCTGCGGTCCATGGGTGCATCGTTCGACTGGGACGCCGAGCTGATCACCGCCTCACCTGAGTTCTATCGCTGGAACCAGTGGTTCTTCCTCAAGTTCCTGGAGAAGGGACTGGCCTACCGAGCCATGGCACCCGTCGACTGGTGCCCCAAGGACCTGGTCGTGCTGGCCCGCGAACAGGTCGAGGGAGTGGAGCGTCGCTGCTGGCGCTGCGGCACGCCGGTGCTGAAGCGCGACCTGGAGCAGTGGTTCTACCGCACCACGGCCTACGCCGACGAGCTGCTGGAGTATCCCGACCTGGACTGGCCGGAACCGATCCGGCTGATGCAGCGGAACTGGATCGGCCGTTCGGAGGGAGCGGAGGTCGCCTTCGCGGTGGCACCCGACGAGGGGCAGCCAGGCGGCGCGGAGATCCGCGTCTTCACCACGCGACCGGACACGCTCTTCGGGGCCACCTTCCTGGTCCTGGCCCCGGAGCACCCGCTGGTGGATGCCCTGACCCGACCGGATCGGCGCGAGGAGGTCGACGCATATCGACTCCAGAGCCGGCGGAAGTCGGAGATGGACCGACTATCCACGGACCGCGAGAAGACCGGTGTGGCGCTGGGCTCAGAGGCCATCAACCCCATCAGCGGCGAGCGCGTGGCCATCTGGATCGCCGACTACGTGCTGCTGGGCTACGGGACCGGCGCCATCATGGCCGTGCCTGCTCACGATGCCCGGGACTTCGACTTCGCGAAGGAGTTCGGCCTGCCCATCCGGCGAGTGATCGCGCCCCGCGGGCAGGAGGATGCGCCGCTCGACGATGCCTTCGTGTCCCATACGCCGGACGAGGTGCTGGTCGACTCCGGTCCCTACAGCGGCATGGCTGCCCCCACTGGTGCCCGAGCCATCACCGAGGCCCTGGAGTCGGAGAGCAGGGGCAAGCGGTCGGTGACCTATCGATTGCGCGACTGGCTGGTCTCCCGTCAGCGTGCCTGGGGCACGCCCATCCCCGTGGTGTACTGCCAAGCCGACCCCTCCTGCGGCGTGGTGCCCGTGCCCGAAAGCCAGTTGCCGGTGCTGCTGCCGGAGGATTACGAGTTCCGGCCCCAGGGTGGCAATGCGCTGGAATCCGACGAGCGATTCCTGCTCACCACATGCCCGCGCTGCGGTGGCGCCGGGCGCCGGGAGACCGATACGCTGGACACGTTCATCGACTCCTCCTGGTACTGGTGGCGCTACCTGTCGCCGCACAAGGCCGATGGGCCGCTGGATCGTGAGCTGGTCGATCGCTGGTGTCCCGTCGACCAGTACACCGGCGGCGCCGAGCACGCCGTGATGCACCTGCTCTACAGCCGCTTCTTCGCCAAGGCGCTGAATGACCTGGGTTTCATCAGCGAGCGCGAGCCTTTCCGGCGTCTCTTCAACCAGGGCCAGATCCTGGGCGAGGACGGTGAGCGCATGAGCAAGAGCCGCGGCAACGTCCAGGATCCCGACGAGCTCGTGCAGCGCTTCGGGGCCGATACGGTGCGACTCTTCCTGATGTTCATGAAGCCCTGGGAGGCTGACGCGCCGTGGAGCGCCACCGGGATCGGCGGCGTGCATCGATTCCTGCGCCGCGTCTGGACCGTGGTCCTCGATCCGCACGGTCGGGAGGGCGGCGAGGGCGAGGCGACCGACGGACACGATGGTCAGGCGGCCGGGAGCGCGCGAGGCACCGACCACGAAGCGGACGGACACGACCTGCTGCGGCTGGCCCACCGGACGCTGCGCGATGTCTCCGAACTGTACGAGGGCTATCGATTCAACGCGCTCATCGCCAAGCTCATGGAGCTGACCAACGGCCTGATGCGGGCGCGTGGCACGGCTGTGGCCGTCTCTGCCGAGTGGCAGGAGTCGATCCGTCTGACGCTGCTGATGCTGGCTCCCCTGGCGCCGCACATCGCCGAGGAGCTGTGGAGCCGGCGGCGGGCCGAGACCGGTGAGGAGTGGCGCTCGGTGCATGCCGAGTCGTGGCCCGCCTGGGATCCTGCACTCGTGGCAGAGGCGACCGTCGAGCTGCCGGTGCAGGTCAACGGCAAGCTCCGAGACCGGGTGACGCTGGCGGTGGGCATCTCGGAAGCTGAGATCGAGCAAATCGTCATGGCCCGGGAGAAGGTGCGCACCAACCTGGAGGGCAAGGTGGTCGTGCGCGTCATCCACGTGTCCGGCCGCCTGGTGAACATCGTCGTTCGCTAGGACGAGGACTCGCGAGCCTGGGCGCCAAAGGGGCCTCGGGTGGCTTGGTCGTCCGCGTCGATCAGCGACACCTCCGCGGTTCGCTGGCGCTCGCGATGGCGGGCCGCCTTGGCGCGATTGCCGCAGGTCGTCATGTCGCACCACTTGCGGCGTCCTGTCGGCGAGGTGTCATTGAAGACCCAGCGGCACTCGTCGTCGGCGCAGATGCGCAGCCGTTCCGGGTGACCCTGGCTGACCTCTCGCGCGATGCTCTCGGCCAGCCGAGCCAGCGCACCCTCCACCGGGTCACCTTCATGGCGGTGGTCCAGCGAGACGCCGTCGCGTGCGGGCACCAGGTAGTAGCTGTAGGGCGTCCGCAGGATCCGGTTGATGCGCTCCAACGCCGGACCTTCCGGCGGCCGGCGCTCCACGCTGGCATCCACCAACTCGCGCATCGCCGCCCGCACCCGGTGTACTCGGGCGAGCACCCGTCGCGCTCCTTCTTCATCGTTGCCGAAGCGCTCGACTCGCTCGTCGTGCGCTTCCACATGCAACAGATCGTGCTCGCGCAGCCACTCCAGGGCCGCCTCTATCGAGGCCAGGTGGTCCTCTGAGCGGCCGCGTTCGCGCTCCAGGGTGTTGACGAAGTCGAGCCCGTCCTCCAGCGTCGCCTGATGGCCGTGCTGGCCCTGGGCGTGGTCGCCGGACGCGACGGATGTCGTGGTAGAAGCAGGACTCGTGGCCGTCATGAGATAACCACTATAGCCCTGTTGACAGGTTACGGTGGCGGTGCCACAATAGTAACCGTTGGTGCACAAGACACCAGTTAGTCCTCTCGGAGGCGACGGCCATGGAGATCCTGGTCCTTCTTATAACGGTCATCACCCTCATCGCCGTGTTCGAGGTGGCCGCCATCCGTTTCGGTACCGACTCGCGTGAGGGACCCGGCGACTCGACCCACATGCGCTCCGGTGGAGGTTCCTTTTGATGTGGCAGCTTTATGCACGACTCGCGTTCGACATCATGGACGAGCGGGTGCGCCAGGCTGACGCTCGCAATCGTCCCGGTCGCTCCGGCTATAAGCCCCGCGCCCACCCCGGCAGCGCACCCCGGCTTCGCCTCGGGCGAGCCGCGACGCGCATCGCTGACCGCTGATCGTCCGCCCACGGCCGATGGGCCGTCCTGCTCTGATCGGCCGC
>JALZLU010000392.1 GCA_030858685.1 Chloroflexota bacterium
GTGCCCGAGTGACGTCCTGAGCACGGGCCGTGACAGGGTAGGATTCCTCGGGCGGGGCGCCGTTCCCGCGCGATCGACACGAAGGTGAGACTGGTGCCCCTCGATTTCCTGAAGCGCCGAGGCGACGAGTCTCGATCACATGCCGCAGCTGCGCCGGCCCCCCTGCCCGAGGACTTCGAGGCGGAGGACCATGAGCTGAAGCTGACGTACCGGGCCAAGACCAGCCAGGGCGTACGCATGGCGGCCGGTCCCAACGCCATGCAGGAACTCCCCAACATGCTGGTGGGCCTGACTCACTCATCCATCGAGGTCATCGAGCCCCTTGCCTTCGAGTTTGCCGAGGCCGCACCCACCATCCACCGACCCGACCAGGCGATGCAGTGGATCAACGCGAACTACGATCGCAGTCCCATGGCTCGCCATGCCCTGGTCGTGCTGGAATCAGTTGATGCCGTCGATCCGGCCTTCGAGACAGTGGCCCTATCGCTGCTCAGCGGCGAGGTCGACACGAGCGGCTATCCCGAGTACGACGCCATCGTCGGTGGGGTGGCATCGCACTGGGACGAGGCATCGGGCGACATGGTGGTGCGCGGCGTGGTGGGCTGGGGTGGCCGCGGTGTGCGCGGCGATACGGACCGCACTGCTCAGAAGATCCTGGCTGGTCTCCTGGCCAACATACTTGCCTCACAGCACGCCGTGGGCTTCACACCGGTGGGGCGGCCCGTGCCGAGTGCCGGTTCGGGCGGCCTGGTGTGCGGCAATTGTGGGTTCGCGTCGGCGCATGAGCGGGCGTTCTACTGTCCTCGCTGTGGCATGCGCATGGTCCGGGGCTGACGGACGGCCGTGCCGACTTACGAATACGTCTGCCTGGCCTGCGCCCGCCGGGTCGATGTCCTGCACGGGATCCACGTCCAGGGACCCACCACCTGCGAGGTCTGCGGAGGGCCGTTGCGGAAGGCGATATCGGCGGCGGCTGTCGTGTTCAAGGGCTCGGGTTGGGCCAAGAAGGATGCCGCGCGTGCCGCGGCACGACCGGCCTCGGGCGAGACCACCACTGACGGGTCCGCACCGGACGGTGGAACCAAGAAGGAAGCCGCGCAGGCGACGGCGTCTGACGCGGCCAGCGGTGGGGATGCTCCCGCCGGGCGTGGGGACAGGCTTTCATCAGGGGACGCCAAGGCAGCGCCCTCTGAGAAGCCCGCCAAGCCCGGGAGCGGCTCTTCAGGCGACAGCGCAACGTCGAAGGGATCGACGCAGAAGGGATCACCCAGCTCCGGCTCGAACCGCTGACGATGCTCATCCGGGAGCGGCCAGATGAGTGATCCTTCGATGGGGCAGGCGCCGGCGGAGCCACCGCCACTGAGCGTGATGGACCGCCTGGGCGTGGTGAAGCGACGTGTCCTGCGAGACCGGCGCGTGGCGGAGATCCAGGCCGTCATAACGGCCGTCGGTGAAGCGAGCGGCGGGCTGCTGGCCGCCGGCCTCGCATTCAACGCCCTCTTCGCCATAGTCCCGGCTCTTCTCTTCATGGTCGGACTGCTCGGCTTCATCATCGGCGATGCGGCGCGTGCTCAGGCGATCGTGGAGTCACTCGTCGAGCGTGTCCCAGCCGTGGCGCCCTTCGCCGAGGCGGTGCTGGGTCAGTTGGTGGCCGGCCGCGGAGCGTTCTCCATCGTGGGCATCATCGGCGTGGCCTGGGGAGCCAGCGGGTTCTACGGCTCGCTGGACGAGACGATGCGTCGCCTCTTCCCGGGCGGGGCGCCGCGCAGCATCGTGGCCCAACGCATCCGCGGCGTGGTGGCCGTCTTCGGTCTTGTGGGAGCGGCACTCGCAGCAGTGACTGCCACCAGCGTCGTCTCGCTGCTCGATGCGGTGCTGGTTCTTCCCGAAGGCATCGAGTCGGTACGCCTGCTCAGCACGATCCTCATGCTCGGCGTCTTCACCCTTGTGGTGCTGTTCACGTACCTGGTAGTGCCGACCTCGGCTCCATCGTTTCGGGCGGCGCTGATGCCTGCCCTGCTCGCCGGCCTCGGCATCGGACTGCTCACCGCGCTGTTCAGTTCGCTCGCGCCGTTCCTGGTGGGGCAGCTTTCCGGATTGGGCCTCCTGGCCACGGTCTTCGGGGCTCTCGTGTGGCTGCGCCTGGTGTTCCAGATGCTCATCTTTGGGGCCGGCTGGGCGCGCATCCGAAGGGACAGGACGCGGCGCAGGGCGACGAAGCCGACGCTCGACCCGACCTGATCGATCTTGCGGTCAGCCTTGGGCGGCGCCGCACCTTCTGCAGAACCGGGCCTGGGCGGAGAGCGGCAGGGCACAGCCGCCGCAGGGACGAACGCCCGACACGCCTCGGGACGCGCTGGAGGCATCGCTCTTCGGCGCGCCGAACGCCCGCGCCAGGAGCGACGGCATCGGTCGCTGTGCCTGCGCGGCAGCCCGAACCGCGGAGTCACCGGGCACGGCCGGCCCGAACGGTAGCGCGACAGGAGGTGGCGTAGGGGCGGCCCGGGAGACCGGCGTCACCGGTGGCCACACGGCGCGCGAGGGTGCTCGATCGGCGTCCGGAGCGGTGATGCTC
>JALZLU010000414.1 GCA_030858685.1 Chloroflexota bacterium
CGGCCCCACACCTCGGGGGCCACCGTGGACGGATCCTGCTCGGCTTCGTAGATAAGCGCGACGTAACGCATGGTGTCTTGACTCCTCTTTGCGATCTGGACGGTCATTCTGACCGCCCTCACCTACACGACGAACAGCCGACGGCGATATCGACAGGCCTCGCCCGCGAAGGTGTCGTTTCAGTGCCCCGGCGGCACGAGAGACCTGAGAGCAAGGTCCGCCGGGACGTCGACGTCATGGAGCGTCCTCGCGGTGGGATCGAGCCGGCGCCAGTGGGTCTCCGGCACGAGTCTGACGTCCAGCGCTTCGAGCAGCGCGCCCAGACTCCGCTCCCCGGACGCAGCCAGATCGCCCGCGGCGGCGGCGGCCGCTCCCCGATGGAGCGCCAGCGGCAGTCGCTGACCGATGCCATCCAACTCCAGTGACGCGGCCTGACCTGCCCCGTTCCGATCGCCGGGACGTCCCGCGACCGCTCGGAGCATCGCGCGCAGGACGGCTGGCTCCAGGCCCGGCATGTCCCCGCCGGCAACGACGAGCCACCACTCTTCCGCGGCCGCGGCACCGGCTGCCAGTCCCAGCAGCGGGCCGCCGAAGCTGGTCCGATCGGTGACCACGCGGAGCGGCACGGGCAAGTCGGTCGGCAGCGCGAGTGACAAGTCACCCGCCGGAGCGACCACGATCACCTCGGTGCAGACGGAGGCCAGCGCGCGGATGGCGTGGTGGAGGAGCGGGCGGCCATCCAGCGGCTCAGCCAGCTTGTCGCGCCCGAACCGACTCGATCGACCCCCGGCCAGCACGATCCCGGACGCGGGCGGTGTCGGGCCGGACGGGGGTGACGTCGGCTCTCGGCGCTGGGCGTCGCGCGGCCGCGCGGGTCGGGCTGGTGTGGCGTAGGACTGGGTCAGCTCAGGCAGCGATCCCTCGCGTCCCACTGGCAGCACCTCGACCGTGGCGTTGTAGTCGGGCACGAGCGCTACCGGGTCGCGCCTCGCCTGAGGGATGACCGGGTTCGCCTCCGGGAAGAACATCTGGAGATTGCCGGGCCGTATGGTCGATAGCTTCACCCGCCCCCGCACTTCCCCAACGTCGGAGCGCACCAGCACGGCATCGCCCTCCCCCACCCCGAGTGCCTGCGCGTCGGACGCTGCCATGAAGAGCGCGTCCCGGTCGGCGCCGGTCAGCGGGTCGCGCGCGCGCCAAACCATGGAGTTGAACTGCTTGCCGCGTCGCGTGGAGAGCAGGAAGCGTCCGGCGGGCAGCTCCACCTCGCGCGGCCGCACGGTCACGAAGTTGGCGCGGCCGTTGGGTGTCGGGAAGACCCAGCCGTCGCACAACCGCGCGCCACCCCACTGGATAGCGTCGCCCGTGTCTCGCAGGTGCTGCACGCCGTCGTAGAAGGGCACGATGCGGGCGATCTCCTCCCGGATCTCGTGCGCCGACTCGAACGAGCAGAGCACGGCGGCACGGACCGGATCCACGCGGCCAGCCAGGTCCAGCAGCACCTGCCACTCGCTGCGTGCCTCGCCGATGCGCGGTCCCGGGATCTCCGGCGAGAACGCCACGCGGCGCTCCGTGGTGGTCTCCGTGCCGCCGCCCGGCTGCTCGTAGCGGGTCGTGGCGGGCAGGAGCAGCACCGTGTCCCCTGGGTCGACCAGCATCTGCGAGCTGACGATGATGTCCTGGTGGATCCGCAGGGGCACTCGCTCCAGGGCCTCCTGCACGGCTGCCGGCTCCGGCAGCGTGTCCATGAAGTTGCCGCCGACCGACCACAACACGTCCAGCTCGCCGCGACCGGCCGCCTCCACCATCTCCGCCGCCGAGAGGCCCCGCTCCGCGCCGATACCGAACCCGTACTGCGCCGTCAGCGCCTCGGCCGACTCTGCCTCGATGGGCACGCCGCCCGGCAGCACGGTGGCGTAGCAGCCCATCTCCGCGCCGCCCTGCACCCCCGAGTGGCCACGGATGGGCATCAGTCCCGCGCCCGGCCGCCCGACGTTGCCGCGTGCCAGCGCCAGATTGATGATGGCCGCCACGTTGTCCGTGCCGCACACGTGCTGCGTGATCCCCATCGACCAGACGAGCACGGCGCTCTTCGCCTCCGCGTACATGCGCGCGAAGCGGCGGAAGTCTTCCACGGAGGAGCCACTCCAGCGCGCCAGATCCTCCAGGGACTGTGCCGCCAGTTCCGCCTTCAGCTCCGGCCAGCCGTCCGTGTGGCGCGTGACGAAGTCGTCATCCACGCCGCCCTCTTCGGTGAGCACCTTGAGCACGCCGTTCAGGAAGGCGATGTCGCCGCCCACGTTGACCGGGAAGAACTCGTCCGTGATCTTCGTGCCGAACATGGCGCTCTCGGCATTCGACGGGACCCAGTAGCGCTCCAGACCCGGTTCGCGGTAAGGATTCACCACGGCCACCTTGCCGCCGCGCTTCTTGGCCAGGTAGAGGTACTTCATGAAGACCGGCTGAGCGTTGGCCACGTCCGCCCCGAAGAGCACCGTCAGGTCCGATTCGATGACATCGGTGTAGTCACAGGTCGTGGCGGCCACGCCGATGGCGCGCTTCAGGGCGCCAGTCGACGGCGCGTGGCAGATGCGCGCCGCGTTGTCCACGTTGTTGGTTCCCAGGAAGCGGGCCACCTTCTGGGCCACGTAGTACGTCTCGTTGGTGATGCCGCGCGCCGTCAGGAAGAACGCGAACCGGTCCGGCCGGGCGTCTCCGGGCGCCTTGCCGGCCTTGGCGTAGTCATGGCCGCCTCGAGCGGCCTTGGCGGAACGGATGCGCTCCGCAGCAAGATCCAGCGCCTCGTCCCAGCTGATCCGCCGGAACCCGAGATCGCCACGGCGCCGGATCATCGGATAGGGCAGCCGGCCCAGCTTGCGCAGAGCGGTCCCATCGAGTTCCCGCAGCTGGTCGACCACGGCCAGTTTGCGCGGGTCGAGCGCGTCCATCGTGTTGACCTGGAGCAGGTTGAGCCGGGTGGTGCACAAGTGGACGCCGTCCATGGTCCAGTCCTTGAAGCCGGCAACCCCCAGGGCGCACCCGTCGCAGACACCCTTTCTCAGGATGCGCAAGGCGTAGAACGGATGGCGGCGGTTCTCCCAGATCGTCCGCACCATCTCCCAGTAGTGATTGGGCTTCTGCTGATCGAGGCCGTTGGGGATCAGGCCGGCCCACAGGTTCGGGGCGATGCGCCGAGCCTTCTTGCGCGGTGGCTGGAAGGTGGCTCGCGGGTCGGGAGCGTCGTCGCCGGTGCGCTCGCCGCGGACGACAGGGTGCGCGACCGTCGTGACCGGCGTCTCCGAGCCGGCGATCGAGGAAGGCTCAGACCCGGGCTCGCCGGCCACGTCTCGGTGTTCGTCGCGTGCGTCCACCGCCCGAGTATGCCCCGCTCAGCGCGACAGGTCGATCCGCTCCCGTCCGGCGTAGATGTTGAAGCGCTCGCCGCG
Organism: Chloroflexota bacterium; assembly: GCA_030858685.1. Classification (GTDB taxonomy): domain Bacteria; phylum Chloroflexota; class Limnocylindria; order Limnocylindrales; family CSP1-4; genus Palsa-1032. The sequence goes on from JALZLU010000414.1 coordinate 3,447, forward strand.
GAGGAACCCGACCAGCGTCATGCCCAGGCGATCCGCGGTCGACACGGCCAGATCCGTGGGCGCTGAAACGGCCGCCAGTACGGCCAGCCCAGCCATGGCTGCCTTCTGCACGATCTCGAAGCTGATGCGACCCGACACGAGCAAGGCGGAGTCATGCAGCGGCAGCTCCCCGGCGAGGGCCATCGTGCCGATGAGTTTGTCCAGCGCGTTGTGCCGGCCCACGTCCTCGCGCAGCGCCCGCAGCTGTCCCTCCGGGGAGAACAGGGCCGCGGCGTGCAGCCCGCCGGTCGAGGCGAAGACGTCCTGGGCGCGGCGCATCTCCCCGGGCATGCTGAGCAGCGTGGCGCCGCGGACCGTCGGACCGTCGGGCAGCGGCTCGCAGCGCAGGACCACGTCATCCACGGACGCCTTCCCGCAGATCCCGCAGGACGCGGTGGCAACGAAGTTGCGTCCCGGCACCGCCGCGGCGTCGAAGGGCTGCGCCAGATGCACCGTGACCTCGTTCTCCGGCAGCGCCATGGCCGCTGGATCACCCGGGTGGAAGCGCGCCCCCGCCAGCAGCGCCGGCGCGACCAGCCCCTCCGTCACCAGGAAGCCCGCCGCCAGGACCTCCTCGTCACCCGGCGTGCGCATGGTGACCGCCACGCTCACCGGCTCCTGCCCCGGACCGCAGGCGCGCAACTCCAGCGGCTCCTCACCGGCCAGCGCCTCGTCACGCTCCAGGGCTTGGTCGCCATCGACCGCCAGCACGGACCTGCGCGAGACGGATTGGGCGGCGCTGACGGGCTCCATCGCCCGCAGCATAGGCTCAGCCGCCCGTGCGGTAGGTCAACTCCCCGAAGTCGACCATCACGTAGAACGGGCAGAGGGTGCAGTCGCTCGCATCCAGGTTCGTGATGGTCAGCGTGTTCTGGTTCCGCAGCAGGGAGGCGGGGAACTCGAATGTGACCGAGCCCCAATTGGCCTCCCCGGTCGGGCCGCAGCAAAAGTCGTTGGGCAGCGGATCGGCACCCTGGTAAAGGGCCTGGCCGTTCAGCGACAGGCGCATCTGACTCTTCTCGGGCCGCTCGTCATCCATGCCCACCAGGCGCAGTCGTGCCGTGCCCGTGGCCTGGCCGCCGCCGTCGGCACGGAAGCTGCCGCTCATGGTGTGGAGCGACGTCCCCTGGCCGTACACCCATGACGCAGTGCGGCCCTTGTAGCGGCCGTTGCCGCCCTCGTAGCCCCCGTTCAGGATTCCGTTCGGGATAGTCACGCTGACGTTGCG
>JALZLU010000422.1 GCA_030858685.1 Chloroflexota bacterium
GCCTGCGGCAGCACCCAGCGGCCGATGCGCTCGATCAGTCCCGTCTGCTCGGCGATGGGCAGGAACACTTCGGGCGGGATGACACCACGGGCCAGGTGTCGCCAACGAACCAGCGCCTCGACCGACCGGATCGTCCCGGCCTGACCCATGGCTCCGGCGATGCGACGCTCGGGCTGGAACTCAAGGACGAGATCGCCGGCATCGAGCGCCTGCCTTAACTCGACTTCCAGGTCTTCACCGGCCACGGACGCAGCATGGACCACAGCACCGGAACCCGCCGGGCGATCGCCGCCCGATGACCGCGCTCGCTTCAAGGCGAGGCCGGCGGATGCCTCAGCAACGGTACGCGGAATGCCCCATCGGACGAGTACCTGACCTGGCTTCCCGACCACGGCACCGTCCTGGCGCGCCATCGGGGACTATGAGCGGGAAGCGGCGGCCAGAATGGTCGGCGCGGAGGACTCGGCGGGCTCGGGGCGCGGTGCCGGATCGGAAGCCGCCTGGAGGGCTTCGCGGGTCAGCGCGTAGGCCATCTCGTGACGGCCCTGCGAAGCGAGTACCTCGGCCCATTCCCCGAGGGCCTCCTGGAGCCGGGAACGCGGCCCGTGCTTGCGGATCTCGTCGGCCGCCTGTGCGTAGGCGCTGACGGCCGATCCCGGATCGCCGTCGGCCACATGCGAACGGGCCCGCGTCAGCAGGCTGCTGACGACGGCCCGGTGGTTGTCCGAGGCGTGGGCATGTCCCAGGGCTTCATCGCTGAGGCGCAGGGCCGCGGCCGTGTCTCCACCGGCCAGCGCGATCTGCGCTTCCGTATCGGCCACGTGCGCCAGTGCTCGTCGGTTGCCGTCTTCGGTGTGGCGGCTGCGGGCGTGCGAGGCGAAGCCGGTGGCGCGTTCCACGTTGCCGATGCGCAGATAGGCAAGGGCCAGGTAGTTCTCCAGGACAGCGGCTTCGCGGTCCGCCTCGGCCGCTCGGAAGAGGCCCAGGCTCTCGACGCCGGTCCGGATGGCGGCCTCGACATCGCCCGCGCCGGTGTAGTTGTAGGCCAGTTGCGAGAGGAATGCCGCACGACGCCAGTCATCCAGGTCGGCCGACATGACCCGCGCTTCCTCCAGGTACCCCAGCGCGGAACGGTGGTGGTCCTCCGTCGCCTCCAGCGACGAGAGAGCGATGAGGACGCGGACGCGCAGGTCCGGGTCAAGGTCCTCCCTCGCGCGCAGCTGCGCTAGCAGACCACTCAAGAGAGCCGCGGCTTCAGCCGTGTTCTGCACGAGGTGCTGGCCGTAGGCCAGCCAGTAGGTGACCAGGGCTGCGTCACGGTCGCGACCAAGGGCATGGAACGTCTCCAGCGACTCCGTGGCTGCGGCGATCGCCTCGGGGCCGCGATCGAGCCGGCAGAGGGCTTCTGCCTGGCCGCGCAGGGCTTCGGCACGCAGCGAGCGATCGAGGGGCTGGACAAGGATTTCCTCGAAGGCGTCGGAGGCGGCCTGCCAGCGGCCCGAGGCGAGCAGGATATCCGCGTCCAGTCGGTCCCAACGAGCGGTGGGATCGCCCAGGAAGTGGCTGGGCGGCAGTCCTAGGCGCTGGGAGAGGAAGTTGAGGGCGGCCATGGAGGGCTTCGCGTGGCCCTTCTCCAGAGCGCTGACGTAGGCCTTGGTATAGCGTCCCTCGGCCAGTTGCTGCTGGGTGAGCCCGGCTTGCTTGCGTGCCTCCCGTAGCCGACCGCCGATGCGCGCGGCAAGAGCACTGTCGTCTACGACGATCCGGCGGCGTGTCAACTTCTTCATGGCCGTGAAGTTTACACCCTGTTGTCTTCGGTTCAACTCATCTGACGAGGGCCGGTGCTCATGAGCAACGCCTTGTGGCATCCCACTTGCTGGCCAATGGAGCCATGCCCACCGCTCCCGTCCGCGCCGGCATCGGACCTAGTGTGAGACGCTCGCCGGAGCGGCAGGCATGCACGTCGAGTCAAATTATGCTTGACTTCATGGGTGCTAATGGGCTACGATGACCGTGCGATGACCTCTTCGGCCCCAGAGTCGAAGATGCACGCTAGTCGAAGGAGATCCCTCAGTGCCCACTCACATTCGACGCCTGCGAGCCCTCTTCGTGGCTCTGCTCATCTCAGCCAGCCTGGCCGGCGCCTCCGTCGCGGCCGTCTCGGCCGATGCCGGAGGAGCGCCCTGGCCCAGGGCCACGGTCGCGGGTCCCGCGGCAGCCTCGCCCCAGGACGCCGGGGGAGCCCCCTGGCCCAAGTGATCGCGTGATGCTAACAAGGAGCCGCCTGGCTCCTCGTCGATCTTCCGCCGCTGTGTGAGCAGCGGCCACGGGGCGGACGCGCCACGATGGCGTTGTGCCCCACCCTGAGAGCTTCATCAGCATCGATATCGAGGCCTCCGGACCGAGTCCCAGCACGGGCAGCATGATCGCCATCGGTGCCTGCCTGGTGATGGATCCCCAGGTGGGGCTGTACCGCGAGATCCAGCCTATCGCGGGGGCTCCCTGGGACCCGGACACGGAGCTCATCCACAGGCTCACGGCGTCACATCTCGCCGAGCACGGCGTGGCGCCGTTGCAGGCGATGTCCGACCTGGACGAGTGGCTGCTGGAGGTCGCACCCGGCCGTCAGCCGGTCTTCGTGGGCTTCAATGCGGCGTTCGACTGGATGTTCGTGGCGGACTACTTCCACCGGTTCCTCGGCCGCAACCCGTTCGGTATCTCGGCGCTCGACCTGAAGGGCGTGTACATGGGCCGACAGCGGCTGGCGCGATGGG
>JALZLU010000427.1 GCA_030858685.1 Chloroflexota bacterium
GGTCACGTCTGAGCGGGCCGCGTCCGTCGCGGACGGCTCGCCTTCCGGTGCCTCGGTGGTCAGCTGTGGCGGTTCGGCCGACCCGCGGAGGTTCCCTTGCGCATCAGGCAGCCGGTCACGGAAAGGCAATAGGTCCGGATCATCCGGTGGTGGGACGGTGGGGTCGTATTCGCTCAGTCGCCGGAAGTAGTAGCGGTACAGGTCGCGCCCGGCGGCGGCCAGCGGGAGTGCGAAGATCGCGCCCAGCAGCCCCGCGATGGAGCCGCCCACGATGAGCGACAGGATCACCACCGAGGGGTGCAGAGCGATCGCATCGGAGTGCACGAGAGGTACCAGGATGTTGTTCTCGACCTGCTGCACGATGAGATAGAGGGCGACCACAGCGATGATGCCCTGCACCGGGTCGCTGACGGTGAGCGCGATGAGCAGGGTAGGGATCATCGACAGGATCGGGCCCACGATGGGCAGGAACTCGGCGAGTCCCGCCAGCACCGCCAGCAGGATGGCGAAGTCGCCGAAGCGTGGATCGATCGTAAAGGACAGGATCTCCAGGCCCACGAAGGTGGCCAGGCCGATGACCAGGCCGAGCAACACCTGGGCGCGCAGCCATCGCCCGAAGACGCGGTTGACGATGCCCACCGACGCCCATACGTCCCGGCGCCAGGTGGCGGGGATGGCCTGGTTGAGGGACGCCGCCAGGCGGGGGCGGTCCTTCAGCAGGAAGAAGGCCCAGACCGGGATGATGAGGAAGCCGAACAGGGAGCCCAGGAAGCCGGCCACACCCTGCGCCAGGGGCAGCAGGGTGCCCGGATCGAGCCCCTCGGTGGCCTCGCCCGTACTGGCCAGCAGACCGTCTACGGCGGAGCGCACGAAGGCGGGCAGGTCCGCCGTTCGATACCACTCCTGGAGGGCCATCAGAAAGGCCGGAGCGTCGCCCACGAACTCCCCGATCTGGCGCACCAGTGGCCCCAGCAGGTAGGACATGGCCTGGATGAGGACTGCGAAGGTGACGACGTAGATGAGCAGCACGGCCAGCGCGCGAGGCACCCGGAAGCGACCAAGGCGTAGTCGCGCCAGGCGATCCACGGCTGGATCCATGATGTAGATGAGGATCAGTCCCAGGATGAACGGACCCAGCGCGCCACGCGCCATGTAGAAGATCACCGCCAGCAGGATGACCGCCAGGATGACCAGGGCCGCCCGGGGGGTGGGCGGACGCAAGCGCGGCGACGGGTCGATGGAGGCGGGCACGGCGGGCACCGGCTGAATGCCGGTGATGGCCGGGGTCATGCTCATCGCCGCGAGCGTAGCAGAGGGTGGAGAGCGCAGAGGGTGGGCTGCGTCCGTTGCGTTCGAGCCGGCTACGCGAAGGAAGCGTTGACGTGGCGTTCCTAGCGCTGCCGACCTGGATGTGGGTCCACGACCGGGCCTGGCCCGTCGTTGACGCTCACCGGCATGAGAAGGTACTATCCTCGTTCGCGCCCGACAGGCATCCGCATGGCGCCGCGCCTGCCAGCCGCTCGGTCGCCCTCCGGTATGCCCAATCAACGACCATCCTCGGGGAACCATGTACGCAGTCATCGAAACGGGCGGGAAGCAGTACCGCGTCGAATTCGGCACGGAGATCGAGGTCGAGCACCTTGATGTCGAGGCCGGTGGATCGGTCGACCTCGATCGTATCCTTCTGGTCGCTGACGGTGATCAGGCCACCATAGGCAGCCCCTTGGTCGATGGTGCGGTCGTGCGCGCCGACGTGGTGCGCCAGGATCGTGGCGAGAAACTCATCGTCTTCAAGTACAAGCCCAAGGCTCGCCGTCGCGTCAAGAAGGGTCATCGCCAGGAGTTGACCGTCCTGCGTATCTCGGAGATCAGCCTTGGCGGTCGGAGCGCGGCCGAGGATGCCGAGAAGGCCAAGGCTGAAGAGCGGCGCGAGCGTGAACAGCGCGAGAAGGAAGCGGCTCGTCAGGCGGCCGCTGATCAGGCGTTGGCCGCGAAACTGGCGGCAGAGGCCGAAGCGCAGAGGCAGGCCGAGGCCGAAGAGGCTGAGGCGGCCAAGCCAGCCAAGAAGGGACGGTCCCGCACCGCGGCAGGCGGCTCGGCGAAGGCGAAGGCTGCGGCCGCGGATGGCGCGACTGCCGCATCCGCGACAACCACCCCCGACACGGCCGACACGTCCGACACCGCCGCCCCTGAGACGGCCGAGACGGCCGAGCCGGAAGCAGCCCCGGCATCGGACGCGGTCGCCGCGGATGCAGGCAGTAGCGAGGCCTCCGACACCTCCGACACCTCCGACGCAGCCAGGAAGGACGAGTAACGCCGTGGCACACAAGAAGGCAGGCTCCAGTTCCAAGAACGGGCGCGACAGCGTCGGCCAACGGCTGGGTGTCAAATGCGGCGATGGTCAGCTGGTCAGCG
>JALZLU010000436.1 GCA_030858685.1 Chloroflexota bacterium
CGTCACGCTGCTCGACGGCGGGCGCAGCAGGGTCGAGATCGACCTCGACTACGAGGTGCCCGGCGGCATCCTCGGCCAGATCGCCGACAAGCTGGTCTTCGAGGGCCAGAACGAGAAGGAGGCCGACACCTCCCTGGCGAACCTGAAGCGCATCCTGGAGGGCGCTGTGTCGGACACGCCCCGGCACTGACCGCCCTCCCCGATCGGCTGATCCGCCCGCGATGATCGGCCACGAGGCAACAGGACCGGCTCGCGCTCGGCGGCGGCCTCGACGGTGCGACCATGATGCGGGCGGTTTCCGAGAAGATGATCCGATCGAGTCCAGCAGATCGTGGCGGTGAGCTGAACGCCGACCAGGGAGGCAGCTGCCCGCTCAGGCTGCATTCGGCAGCGCGCGGGCGCCCGGACAGGTCGTACTCTGGCTATCTTCCCTGGACCGAGCCTCGATGGAGTGATGGATCGGCCCCACCACCCCAGACCATCGGCGGCCCGTTGGAGGATCGACTTGCCCGAAGCGCTGACGGACGCGCGCTGGTTCCTTGCCGCGGGCGTCGTGCTGATCGCCATGGCGCTGGCGAGTTCGGTGCTGCGCCGGCTGCCCTTGTCCTCGTCGATGATCTACCTCGCAGCGGGGGCGGTCCTGGGGCCGATCGGCTTGGGCATGATCATCATCGACCCCGCCGGCGGCGGGTCGGGACTCCTGGAGGTCGTGAGCGAGGTCGCCGTCATCCTCTCGCTCTTCACGGCCGGACTGAAGCTCCGCCTGCCCATCTCCGACCGTGGCTGGTGGATCCCGGTCCGGCTGGCGTTCGTCTCGATGGCGCTCACGGTCGGGCTGATCGCGCTCGCTGGCGTGACTCTGCTGGGCCTGCCACTGGGCGCCGCGGTGCTGCTCGGGGCCATCCTGGCGCCGACAGACCCCGTGCTCGCCTCCGACGTCCAGGTGGGACACCCGGGCGACCCCGACCAGCTTCGCTTCGCGCTGACCGGCGAGGCCGGGCTCAACGACGGAACGGCCTTCCCGTTCGTGATGCTGGGCCTGGGCCTGCTCGGCCTGCACGACCTGGGTGAGAACGGGCTGCGATGGGTGGCGGTCGATCTGGTCTGGTCCGTCGCGGTGGGCCTGGCGGTGGGCGCCTTGCTGGGGACTCTCGTGGCACGGCTGGTGGTGCATCTCCGCAGCACGCACCGCGAGGCGGTCGGGCTGGACGAGTTCCTGGCCCTGGGTCTCATCGGTATCTCGTATGGCGCCGCCCTCATGGTCGGCGGCTACGGCTTCCTGGCGGTCTTCGCCGCAGGGCTCGCGCTGCGACGCATCGAGCGCACCCGGACCAACGAGGATGTCGCCGACGAACTCGAGGCGGGAGAGGGCAGGGGCGGCCGCTCGCAGGAAGAGGTGGCGACACATCCGGAGACGGCACCGGCCTTCATGGCGCGGGCGTTGCTGACCTTCAACGAGCAGCTGGAGCGGATCGGTGAGGTCGCCGTGGTCGTGCTGGTCGGTGCCGCGCTGACCATCGTGGGAGTGCCGCTGGAGGTGGCCTGGTTCGCCCCGCTGCTCTTCCTGGTGATAAGGCCGCTCGCCGTGCTCATCGGTCTGGCCGGTGCGTCCCTGTCGCGGACGCGACTCATCTTCATCGGCTGGTTCGGGATCCGCGGCGTGGGCTCGGTCTACTACCTCTCGTATGCCATCACGCACGATCTACAGCCGGACGTGGCGCGGACACTGGCCGCGATCACGCTGTCCGTGGTGGCCGCCTCGGTGCTGGTCCACGGCATCTCCGTGACGCCGCTGATGAGTCGCTACGAGCGCCGTCTGAAGGTGGAGGACGGCGCGAGCTGAGGCTTTCTGCCCCGGCGCGAGCAGATGCCCTACGGCAGCGAGATAGCCCGTACACGCGACTCGACCCCGGGGGAGACCGGGGCCGAGTTCGGAGGAGTGGTGCGTCCCGACTCGGAGAGGAGAGGCCAAGCCGGACCGCGGACCAGTGGGAGGAACGTCCACTGATTACGACGGGCTGCCCCCGAGAGTTGTGACGGACCGCGGCCACCGAACTCAGTGAAGTGTGGGCGGACCTCCGGGCGGGATGGCACCCAGCACGATGATCACGAGCATCCCGACCAGCAACATGACGAGGCAACCGATTCCGAGCAGGTCGCGGCGGGATGGTCCCATGGCGCCAAGGATAGCCGAGGCGCGCGCGTGCCCGGGCACCCGAAGGCGCAGGCGCCTCACGCGCGAGCCGACGCACTCCCGAGACCCGTCAGCGGCGGCGGCCGCCTCCCAGCAGCGTTCCGAACACGCTGCGCAGGAGGTCCTGACCGGCGCGTGACCGCGCCAGCTTGCCGCCCTCCCGGATCATCATGTCCCGCTCCCGCTGCCGCGCCCGCTCCTCCGCGACTCGCGCCTTATCCATGGCGTCTCGCGCCTTCTTCGCCTCTCGCTCCATGCGCTTCTGCTCCGCCGCCTGCTTCCTCAGAGCGGCACGCTGTTGCGCCGGAGTCATGGTGTTGAGGCCGCTCTCGGTGGTCGGGATGGCAGCTGGCGGCACAGCCGCCCCAGCGGCGGCGGTGGCTGCTGCACGTGCCGACTCGATGCGCCGTGCGATCATCTCGTGCGCGGAGTCCCGGTCGACCGCCTCACTGTACTTGGCCTCCAGGGCGCTGGCGGCCACGAGCTCGTCGAAGCGCTCCCGTGGGATGGGCGACATCAGCGAGTCCGGCGGCACAAGGCGAGTGGCGGCCAGGGGTGTGGGCACGCCCTTGGGGCCAAGCACCGTGACC
>JALZLU010000442.1 GCA_030858685.1 Chloroflexota bacterium
CACCATGATGGGAGGGCCCCGTTTGTCCAAACTCAAGTCAGAATGACGGTGGTAGATTATCCACCACCTTTCAGGCGACCTTCATATCATCTCCTTGCTGGCGATCATTTGGACTGCGCGCCCAAACGCGGTCATACGGCCCGCCTAGTACTACAACCGCACTTCGAGAGGTGGCGCGCGTCGGGCGTAGTGGCAGCGTCGTGCCTGAGCCTGCCGTTTGCGCCGCCAGCGCGACCAGTGCAACCGGAAGCGGCGTTGCGCGACCGGCAGCGTCAGCACCATCAGCAGGCGGCGCACCTCCGGTGCCGTGAGCGCGATCAGGTCATCATCGCCCCCCCTTTGGCCGTCTCGCCATCCTCGGCCGCCCGCGTCACTTCCAGGAAGGCATGAGCCAGCAGGCAGAGCGTGATGTGCCGATACCAGCCGTCCCAGCGCCGCACCTCGTACTGGTCGAGACCGACTTCGCCTTTCGCCCGTTCGAAGCCCGCCTCGATCATCCAGCGCTGGCCGGCCACCTGGGCCGCCTGCGCCAGCGTCGTCGCGGTCGGGCCGAAAACGAGGTAGTACGCGATGTCCGTCGGGTCGGTGACGCTGCGCCGAACGAGGACCCAGCGGGGCCAGTCGTCCGCCGTCGCCCCCCACTGCGGTAGCCGTTGCCAGGCCCAGTCGTACCAGCGCACTCCCTTCGCCCCGTCCCCGCAACTCAGCCGCACCCAGGCATCGGCCGGGAGCTGGTGGGTGAACTCGCTGATGGTCGCTTGCCGCGGCGTCTCCGTGGCGCTCCAGAGCCACAGATACTCGTTGGCCCGCACCGCCAAGACGTAGGCGTGCCGTTCGGCTTCCAACCAGCGGCGCAACCCCCCATCCCCGCCGTATGCCTCATCGCCCGTCACCCAGGCGGTCGGCACCCCAGCGGCGAAGGCGCGCGCCAGCATCGAACGGGCAAGTTGCCCTTTGGTGTGGAATGAGGCCGTCGCGGGCACCCCGGCCTCAGTGCGGCGCGCGCTGTCCTCGGCCCAACCCTTGGGCAGATACAGCGCTCGGTCCAGAAAGGCGTACCCAGTCGTGCTCGCGTAGCCTAAGAATACGCCGATCTGGCAGTTCTCGATCCGCCCTGCCGTGCCGCTGTACTGCCGTTGGACGCCGACCGACTTGGTGCCCTTCTTGAGAAAGCCGGTCTCGTCCACCACCAGCACCGCGTCAGGATTACCCAGGTGCTCGACGACGTAGGTCCGCAGATCGTCGCGGATCGCCTCGGCGTCCCAGCGAGCCGTGTTGAGGAGCCGCTGGACGCCGTCAGGTGTCCGCTCCCCGAGCTGCTCCGCCAGCTGCCAGCCGTTGCGTCGCTCCACTGGTCCGAGCAGTCCCGCGAGGTAGCGGCCCACCCGTGCGCGCACCTCGGGACGCCCGAACTGGGGCGCGATCCGCTCATGCAGCCCCTGCAGGTCCTCCCGCCACCCGGCGATGCTGCTGAGTTGCGCCTGCTCCTGCCGATTCATCACGATCCACCTCCTTTCCGGCGGACCAGTCTACTCAATCAAAGTGCGGTTGTAGTACTAGGTGCTGACGGAGGCGGACAGCGTTGATTGACCTTCCTGACTCTCCAGGGGAGGAAGCGCTCGCCGGCGCACGCGGCATCGCTGAACGCGGCCCTGGAATGATCAGGCGGCGCGTCGTCGTCGTTCCGGTTTCCTTTGGACCCGCTTGACTTCCTGATTTGCCTGGATAGGCTGGAAAAAGGAATCGGAAAAGGCGAAGGTTGCCCGATCGGACCTGCCAGAAAACAGACTGCGACTCGACATCTGGTGCGATGCGGCACACATAGCGCGAGCTCGTGAGACGGAGAGGCGGTCATGAGTGAAACGGTGCGGACAGAGACCCCGGCGGTTGGTGCGCTGACCAGGTGGTCGCGCTATGTCCTGATCGCGTGTGCCTGGCTCCTCGCGGTCGGCGTGGTGGTGCAGATCTTCCTCGCCGGTCTCGGCTTCTTCGAGTCGGCGGACTTCTGGGTCGACCACGTCGACATCGGCCACATGATCAGTCCGCTCGCCTACCTGCTGCCGATCCTCGCCCTCCTCGGGCGGGTGGGGTGGCCGCGGGGAGGCCAGGCGGTGGTGGTCACGGTCCTCTACGTCGTGCAAGTCATCCTCCCCACCCTGGACGCGGGGTACATCGCCGCGCTGCACCCCCTCAACGCGTTTCTCCTGCTCGGTGGGTCCTTCAGCCTGGGAATGTCGATCCTCGGTCTGGCGCGCTCCCAGCGCTAATCCCACGCGGCAGCGTGCCGGTGAAGACGGCCCCGCCGGTGGGGGCGTTGGCGGCGGTGAGGTTGCCGCCGTGGGCGACGAGAATGCGGCGAGCGATGGTCAGGCCCAGCCCGGCGCCGCCGGTCTGCCGGTTGCGCGAGGATTCACCGCGGTAGAGCGGGGTGAACAGGTGGGGCAGGTCCCGCGGCGGGATACCCGGACCCGTGTCGCGGACGGAGAAAGTGGCCGTCTCCGGTGTGCCGTGGCAGGTGACGCGCACGCTCCCGCCGCTCGGGGTGTAGCGCAAGGCATTGTCGAGCAGGTTCTCCACCGCGCGGGTCAGCAGGTGGTCGTCGGCCTCGACGGGACACGGCTGGCTGGGCGCGTCGAGCGTGAGGGTGAGCCGCTTGGCGTCGGCCTGAGGCTGGAGACCGGCGACGAGCCGCCGCAGGAGGGCGCCGAGGTCGAGCGTTTGGCGATCCGGCGCCTGGTCGAGGTACTCCAGCCGGGTGTAGTCGAACAGGTCGGAGATGAGGCGTTCGAGCGCCGCCGCCTTCTCCTGGGCGGTGGCGACGTACGCGGCCCGCTTTGCCGGTGTGTCGGCCAGTCCTTTTTCGAGCCCTTCAAGGTAGCCGCGCAGGGAGAAGAGCGGGGTGCGCAGGTCGTGGACGATCGCGCCGATGAAGAGCCGCCGCTCCTGCTCCATCGCTGCCTGGTGGTGGAGCGATGAGCGCAACTCCGCGCTCATCGCGGCGAAACTCGCATTCAGATCGGCCACCTCGCGCACGCGCGATGTCGGGAGTGCCACGTCGAGGTCGCCGGCGGCGACTTTGCCGGCGGCGTCCCTGGTGGCGGCTAGCGGCCGGACGACGGTG
>JALZLU010000458.1 GCA_030858685.1 Chloroflexota bacterium
CACCGATCGCCCCAGCGCTCCGCCCGTCCGACCCGCGCAACTCAGCGTCGAGCTGGTGGCCGATGGCTTCGAGAACCCCAACGGCGTCACGAACGCCGGCGATGACCGGCTCTTCGTGAACGAGCAGCAAGGCTGGATCGAGGTCCTGGAGCGAGCACCGGACGGTTCGTTCCGAGACGCCGGCAGGTTCCTGGACATGCAGTCGCTGGTCGCCTGCTGCGGCGAGCGGGGATTGCTCGGCCTGACGTTCCACCCCGACTACCAGGAGAACGGGTTCTTCTACGTGACCTACTCGGACCATCGGCACTCCTTCGTGATGGATGAGCGCCGCGTCTCGCAGGACGATCCGAACCGTGCCGACCCGGAGTACCGGCGCCAGGTGTTCCGCATCTACAAGCCCTACAACTACCACTGGGGTGGCCACATGGAGTTCGGGCCGGACGGCTACCTCTGGCTGGGCATGGGCGACGGCGGCTTCGGAGGCTCGACCAATGACCCGGGCGATCCGGAGAACCTCTCGCAGCGGCTGGACTCCCTCTTCGGGAAGCTGCTGCGCATCGACCCGGCCGATCCGGACGGAGATGGACCGGCCAGCTACGGCATCCCGGAGGACAACCCCTATGTGGGCCGCGACGACGCGCTGCCCGAGATCTGGGCGAACGGCCTGCGCAATCCGTGGCGCTGGAGCTTCGACCGCTTGACCGGTGATCTGTGGATCGCCGACACAGGGCACGCGATGTGGGAAGAGGTCAACCGGGCCCAGTGGCCGGACCTGGGCCGTGAACGAAACTACGGCTGGAAGCTGCGGGAAGGCCCGGAGTGCTACAGCCCCGCTACGAACTGTGACCCTCGCGACAGGACGAGCCTGCCCATATCCTCTTACCGCCACGAGACCGGTCCGGGAGGTTTCCGCTGTGCCGTGACGGGTGGCTTCGTCTATCGGGGCAGCGAGTATCCCGCCCTCCGGAGCCGCTACCTCTTCGGCGACTACTGCTCGGGAGAGATCTTCAGCATCGACTCGGGCGGTGCGGACGAGCAGCGGGCGCGCGTCCTGCTGGACACCGAGATGTCCATCAGCTCGATGGGCGAGGACGTCGATGGCGAGCTCTACGTGACCGATTACACCTCGGGCGGGGAGGCGCTCTACCGTTTGGTGAGTGAAGCGGCAGACTGAAGCGGCGGGGGCCACGTCGACAGCCGAAGGCAGCCCGCCCAATGAGGGGACCCAGACATGGCCACGGAGCTGGAACCTAGCGTGCGGCGCTTCCTGGAGGGTCCGGGCCGGCACGCCGTCCTGGCCACCATCAACCCTGACGGCTCGCCGCTCCAGGCCGTGGTCTGGTATCTCGTCGGGGCCGACACGCTACTGGTCAACTCGCTTCACGGACGCCGCTGGCCGGAGAACCTTCGCCGCGACCCGCGCTACAGCCTGACGGTCGAGGAGGGGCTGGACTACGTCGCGCTGCGGGGAGAGGCGGAGCTCGTGAACGATGCCGAGGCGGCACAGGAGGACATCGCGGCGATGGCCCGTCGATACCACACGCCGGCGGACGCCGAGCGGATGATCGAGAGCGTATTTCGGCCGCAGCGGCGCGAGAGCTTCCTGCTGCGAGTCAGAGCCGTCACGGTGCACGGAGAGATCGCGTGAACGAGGCCGGGTGAGCGCGACGTCGTCGGGACCGATGGTCAGGGACGCGGACGACCCGCCGCCGGGCCCGGGCGAGCCGCCGAGAAGCTCGGGCAGCCCGCCGGTCGAACCCTTCGCTTCCCGGCCGGAGCCGAGGCGTGCCTGGCAGCGCTGGTTCCCGGTCATCATCACGGCCATCCTGGTCCTGATGGCCTTCGCCATCGGCACCTGGATCGCCGCCGATCCGGCCCGCGTGGCAGAGGTTCGGCGCCTCATCAGCTCGCCGGAGGGCCTCCTGGCGCTCTTCGTGATCAACGTGGTGAGCAGCGCCACGTTGATCCTGCCTCTGCCCGGTCTGGCTCTCACCCCGCTGGCCGCCACCGTGGCCGACCCGCTGCTGGTGGGTCTCATCGCCGGTACCGGGCAGACCATCGGAGAGCTCACCGGGTACCTGGCCGGCTACAGCGGCCGCAAGGCCCTGGGCATGGACGCCCGCACGCAGCGGATGACGGTC
>JALZLU010000482.1 GCA_030858685.1 Chloroflexota bacterium
AGATGAGGTTCCCCACCGGGTCAACCGGGTAAGACCGCAGGGAGATCACCTGTTCGATAGGCGGCATGTGGAAGTCGGGCAACCGATGTAGCTGAGCCGTACTAATGGTCGAGGGCTTGACCTCTAATCGGCAGCTGACCCAAGGGCAGCTGTCAGGGATCCGTTCGGGATCCATCACCCGTCGGTGGCGCTAGGCGTCACGACGGCGACATCGAAGGCTCGATACTTGAGAGCGCTGACGATCCCGCGGAGCGGGCGTCACGCGTCCGATCACGTCATCACACGCATAGAGATCCTGGTGACCCTAGCGGAGAGGCCACACCCGTTCCCATACCGAACACGGAAGTTAAGCTCTCCAGCGCCGAAGATACTCAGGGGGCAGCTCCTCGGGAAAATAGGCCGTCGCCAGGATCTTTTGCGTTCCGCCGTCGCCGGTGATGGCGGTGCTCGGAACAGCGCCGGGTCGCCCGCGGGGCGATGGCCGGCGCCTTATGATTCAGACGTGCGACGCCCCCTCTTCGACCGTCTCGGCCCGACATCGTCGGCTCCGCCGAGCCCAGCCGTTGCCGAGAGCGTCGAACGCGCCACCGCTTCCGCCTCGGATGTCCTGGCCGCGATGCCGACGAGCAGCGCGGGAACCCCCGACGTAGGCAGCATCTGCCCCTACCTGGTGGATGCCACGGGGCCTTGGCGTCGCTCGAAGCCGGCACGGAGCCATCGGTGCCGTGCCGTGTCACCCGCTAGCACGATCCCAGCCCTCACCCAGAAGCGCTTCTGCCTCTCGAGCAGTCACGACGGGTGCACGGCCTTCCAAGGGGCCGTCGCGATGCGCGCGAAGTCACTGCTGGCCGACCGTGTCCACGCCGCTCGACTGGAGCAGTCACGCTTCGCCTCCACGGTGCGGCCGCTTCCCGTGGCCCTTCCGACTCCGTCGCCGTGGTCGTCGGCCGTGCCGATCTCGCGACCGCAGCGGCGGGGCCGGGCCGCCGTCCTGGGTGGTGTCGTTGCCTTGGTGCTGGCGGGAGTGGTCGGATCGTCCCTCGGACCGGCGCCAGCCGCGATGACCGCAGGGGATGCGCCTGTCTCGCCCCGGGCTTCGCCCTTCCTAGCCAGCCAGAGCCCCACCGTGTCGAACTCCCCCGCACCATCCCCCACGCCGAGTCCCCTTGTGGCGTCGTCTTCGCCGTCCTCGCCCGCGCCACTCCCTGGGCGCCGCTACATCGTGCGTGAGGGGGATCGCCTGCGGGCCATCGCGCGACGCTTCGAGACGACCGTAGAGGCGATCCTCGTGGCCAACGACTTGCGCCATCGACGTCCGCGTCTCGTGCCGGGGCAGGCGCTGGACATCCCGGCTCCCTAACAGCAGATCCGTGCCGGTCCCGACCGCGGCGTGACGGCCGTCAGTCGCGCGCAACGGCCCTCATGGTTGACAGGTGCGGCACCAGGTCGTGACGAAGCCGCCCGGCGAGATCTCGCTGAGCGGCCCGCCGCAGCGAGGGCAGGGCGTGCCACCCTTGCGATGCACCCGCAGGAAGCCACGCACCTCGACTTCGAATCGGGGAGGAACCCGCTGGCGGAGTTCCGTCACGGCCCAATCGAGGACTTCCCGCGTCGCGTCGTACAGCGCATCGATCTCCTCGCCCGCGAGTGTGGTGCGCTTCCGGAAAGGAGAAAGGCCGGCGGCCCAGAGGATCTCGTCGCTGTACCCGTTGCCGATGCCGGCCACGAATGCCTGATCCTTGAGCACGTTCTTCAGCTCGCCTCGATGGCGCGCGATGCGCGCTCTCCACGTCGCCACGTCCAGTTTTGGATCATCAGCGTCAGGTCCCATGGCGTCCCAGCCGGCGACTGGGCGTTCGACGCCCGCCGGCAGCAGGTAGATCTTGCCCATGCGCGTGGCGTCCCGGTAGCGCAACTCGATCGATGCTTCGTCCGGCGGCAACCACGGCGCGGAGCGGGTCCACGGTGGGAGCCGAGACCCGCGACGGGTCAGACGCGGGCGTGGCGAGCGCGGCCCGAAGGTCATCACCGCGGCCGTCTGCTTGAGGGGCTTGGACCCTGGTGGTGCCAGCCCCAGCCGCCCGGTCAGCATCGGGTTGATCCTGATGCGGTCGTCTCCCAGCACGAAGGTCAGGAACTTGCCACGCCGTTCGACGGCGTCCAGATCCTTGCTCAACATGGCAGCCGCCTCGCCGCCCGTTCCACGAACGACCAAGGACTGTGGCGTCGCCCAGCCTGACAGGGGCCGCCCCACCAGGGCAGCCTGGAACGCTTCTCCGAGGATGGTCAGATCGGGCAATTCCGGCACGGTCGGCGATGCTAGCACCGGGTCGACCCACGGCTGTTCGACGGACTCGCGACGGTCGACCATACCCCTGAGCTCGTGGTACCATGCACCGGCCCTGCCGGTAGGACCTGCAGAGGGACCGCGCGCAACCCCGGGAGCCGAGGAGTCTGACGAGCCCACCAGGACACGGACGACCAACCGAGCGGAACCGAACCCGGGTGTGCGACCCGGGTCCTTTCATGTCCGGCGGCTGGAGCTTCGACTTCGAGGAGAACCCATCACTTGACCGTAGAGCCGATCGAGGGCACTGAGCCCAACGCAGAGTCGCCCAGCGACGAGACCGCCACGCAGGCCCGCGCGAGCGGCGACGCCCAGCCGACATCGAGCGACGAGCCCGAGGCAGAAGTGGCTGTCGAGACGTCAGCCGCGTCCGAGCCGAGCACGGAGGCTGCCGTCGGTGCCAGCGGTGCACGTCCGCTGGGTGCCGCCGACGCGACGTCCCAGGCGGCCGATGCGGCCGTCGAGGCGATGGATCGCCCGCCCGAGGGAGAGGCAGCCCCGCCGCCAGCAGACGCCTCGCCTTCCTCCGAGGCTACGGCCGAAGACCTGTCGCAGGATCGAGGATCCGCCGACTCGCCCGCGGAGGCGTCCGATTCGGAAGCCCCCACGGCTCAGACTGAAGCCCCCACGGCTCAGGAAGCCCCGCCGGCTGAGACTGAAGCCCCCTCGGCTGAGACTGCTGCCGGCGCACCGCTCACGGGAGAGGCCGAACCAGGCGCCGAGGCTGCCGCTGCCGACCCTGCTTCAGCCGGTGCCGACGATGCCGACGCTGGAACGGCGGGCGGTCCTGAGACTGCCGTCGACGCCACTGACTCGGCCGAGGGCTCCGACTTCGCGGACGCCCCGCCGGCAGAGGAGCCCGACGACGCGCCTGCCCCCTTCATCGATGACCGTCCTGAGCCCACGACCATGGAGGAGCTGCTCAACGAGCAGACCGACGAGATCCGCAGCCTCAAGCACGGGGACGTGGTCGAAGGCCAGGTCGTGCGCATCGACAAGGACGAGATCCTCGTGGACATCGGCGCCAAGTCGGAAGGTGTCGTCTCGAACCGGGAGCTCTACGGGCGGAACGCCGAGAGTCAGCCGGAGCTCAACATCGGCGACACCGTGCTCGTCTACGTCCTGCAGCCCGAATCCAACGAGGGACACGCCGTCCTCTCGTTGCGCCGAGCGGGACTCGAGCGCAAGTGGCGCTCCATGCAAGAGCAGCTCGATGAAGGCGTCATCATCGAAGCGCCCGTCATCGATCACAACAAGGGCGGGCTCATCGTCGACTGCGGCATCCGCGGCTTCGTACCCATCAGTCAGATCGTGGACTTCCCTCGTCGCCCGCAGAACGAGCAGCCGCGCGACGCTGCCCAGGAGATCGCCGAGAAGCTGCAGCCCTACGTCGGCCGCAAGCTGCGACTCAAGATCCTGGAGGTCAATCGCAAGGCGAACCGCCTGATCCTTTCGGAAAAGGTGGCTCTATACGAGGAGCGCCGCGAGAAGCGGGACGAGCTCTTCAGCAGTCTGACCGTGGGCCAGAAGGTCACCGGATCCGTGCGGTCGATCGCACCCTTCGGCGTCTTCGTCGACCTTGGCGGCATCGACGGCCTCGTCCACAAGAGCGAGCTCTCGTGGAACAAGGTGAATAACCCAGAGTCCGGTTACAAGGTCGGCGAGGAGGTCGAGGCTGAGGTCATCGACATCAACCACGAGCGCGGCCGCATCAGTCTTTCGATCCGCAGGCTCCAGCCGGACCCGTGGCATTCCACGGTGGCCGATCTGAAGGTCGGCGACGTGATCGACGGTACGGTCACCAAGATCGTCAACTTCGGCTCCTTCGTGCGCGTGCGCGACGGCCTGGAGGGACTCATCCACATCAGCGAGCTCTCCCACCAGCGCGTCGCCCATCCCGGTGACGTAGTGCACGAGGGGCAGAACCTCAAGCTGAAGGTCATCTCGCTCGACTCCGAGCGGCATCGCCTCGGACTCAGCCTCAAGCAGGCCGAAGAAGCTCCCGCCCGTCCGGCGCCGAGTGAGCCGCGCGAGCGGCGTCCGCGCTCCAGCGGGCCGACCTACGATCCGTCGCAGGCCGTCCAGGAGCCGGAAGAGGGCATCGACAACACGCTGGCAGCCGCGTTCGCGCAGGTGCGCCTCCAGATGGCGGAATCCGAAGGCTCCGACGAGCCGGCTGGCAGTGGTGAGGCGAGCCCCGCAGCCTCTGCCGACGCCCACGGGACTGACGCTTCCGATCCTGAAACCGACGCTTCTACCGAGGCGACCCCGGTCCCTGCTGAGGAGTCACCTGCTGAGGAGTCACCTGCTGAGGAACCGGACGCGGCAACCGCAGCCGGGGTCCTCAGTCAGGCTCCCGAGCCTGACGACGCTCCCGCCACCCAGAGCTCGGAGGCCTCCGCCCTCGAGGTCGGCCCTGCTGAGGATCGATCCCCAGAGGAAGCTCCGGCGGCCGTGGAGACTGTCGGCGACGATTCCGCGGCGCAGGCCGGTGATGATGCCGCCAGCACCGATTCCGATGCCGCTGCCGCCGATGAGGCTGTCAGCACCGATTCCGACGCCGCTGCCGCCGATGATGCTGTCAGCAGCGATTCCGACGCCGCTGCCGCCGATGATGCTGTCAGCACCGATTCCGACGCCGCTGCCGCCGATGATGCTGTCAGCA
>JALZLU010000484.1 GCA_030858685.1 Chloroflexota bacterium
TCGCTGCCCAGCGCCCGCGCCGGTATCCCGACCGACCAGAAGTGCGGCGTGGACAACGTCCCGCGCAGGTCGGGATGCCGGGTGGCGACGGTGAAGCCGACCAGGTCCACCCCGCCCTCGATGAGTCGCGGCAGATCCACGTGACCACGCCGCCGCCGGCGCAGCAGCTCCGGCCGGAAGAGCGGCGTCCCCACGAGCAGGTCGACCACGGGCATGCTGGCGTGGAACGCCGCCACGTCCGGCGGCACGGGTGGCAGCCGATCGAGCGCCACCGTGTGGAGCAGCCGATCTGCCGTGCGGCTGATGACGCCGCGCATCGAGCAGCCGCGTCAGACGTTCAGCGCGCTGGCGACGGCGCGCAGGACCTCCGCGTGCAGCGTCCCGCCGGCGCTGGCCACTACCCCCTGATTGCGCTCCAGGACGCGCCCCGTGCTGAAATCGAAGGAGTCGCCGTGGATGTCGGTGACCTCGCCGCCCGCCTCGCGCACGATGAGCCAGCCTGCGGCGTGGTCCCAGATGCGCTCCCGATACGTGTCGCTGGTCGGCAGGCGCAGGTAGATCGCCGCCTCGCCGCGCGCCACGGCGGCGTACTTCGCCTGGGAGTCCATGCGCAGGGGCGCCTGCCCCAGGCCGAGCAGGTCAGCCACCCGCGCGGCGTCGCCCTGATCGGAATGTCCAGCTTCCACCGACTCCGCCCAGCGGGCCTGGGCCGGGGAGGTGGGTGCGCTGACGCGGACGGGCGTCTCGCTCGCGTCGAGGTCGTTGCCCGCGTCGCCGTCCAGCGGGAGCATCACCGCGCCCGCCCCGCGTTGCGCCACGAAGAGGCAACCGATGCCCACGCCGGGATCTGCTGGATCGACCGACAGGTTGGGACAGCCGAGCAGGCCCAGCACCGGTTCGCCGTCCTCGATCAGCGCCAGCGCGACCGCGTACTGGCCGCCCCGCAGGAAGCCCTTGGTGCCATCGACCGGGTCCAGCGTCCAGAACCGCCCGGAGGATCCTCCGGGATGCGAGCAACGCGCCAGCGCCTCGGCCACGATCTCGGCCGTCACTTCGGAGCGCGCAGCGTGGACTTGACGGACCACCGCCGCCGCGATGGCGCTGTCCGGATCGGTGCGCAGGAGCGAGGCGTCCTCCTCGCCCATGATCGGGTCGTTCGGGAAGGACTCGCCCAGCGCCAGGCTGATGAGTGCCTGCGAACCGAGGTCGGCCACGGTCACCGGGGAGCGGTCGGCCTTGGCCACCGAGTCAGAGGGGATCAGCGCCACTCGGACGTCGCGGCACAGAAGGCTGGCGGCGCGGACGGCTCCGATGGCCACGGCCCGCTCGGCCCACAGGTCGATCATGGACGCGGTCGCCCCGCTCGTCGGGGTCGCCTCCGTCCGGTTCAGCGCTTCTTTCCGTCCGCGGCGCTGGCGGCCACTTCCGCCTCGTTCGCGCCGTCGCCGCTGTCGTTCTTCTTGGCCGCCTCCGCGCGGGTGGCTTCCGCTTCCTGCTCCGCGGCGATCTCGTCGCGCGCCGAGTCCAGCCGCTCGCGCATCACGTCCATCGGTGCCGGCTTGCCCGTCCACAGCTCGAACGCCGCGCCCGTCTGGTGCAGCAGCATCAGGTCGCCGTTCATGGCGGATGACGCACCGGCCGATCGCGCCTCGCGCAGCAGGCGGCTCTCCCTGGGCGTGTAGAGCAGGTCCAGGACGAGGAGGTCGGGCGGCAGGAGCTCTTGTGCGACGGGTGTCTCGACCCCGTCGCGCCCGACCGAGCTGGCGTTGACCAGCAGCTTCGCGCGTGCCAGCTCAGCCTCGATGACCGACTCGTGGAAGGGCATCGCACGCAGCTCCATGTGGGCGGCGGTGCGGCCGAAGTGCTTGACCATGCCCTCCGCGCGGTGGAGGTGGCGGTTGAAGACGATGATGCGCTGGAAGCCCTGCGTGATGAGGCCGTAGACCACGGCCCGCGCGCCGCCGCCGGCGCCCAGCACCACGGCCGCTTTGGGCATCTTCTGTTTGCCCACCAGGGCATCGAGCGCGGGACGGAATCCGAGGACGTCCGTGTTGTGGCCGACCAGGCGGCTGCCCTCGCGGGTGATGGTGTCGACCGC
>JALZLU010000487.1 GCA_030858685.1 Chloroflexota bacterium
TGCCGGTCGTCCTCGCAGATGGGGCAGGCGGCGGGCGGCTCCAGCGCGAGCGGGTACTGGACGCCGCAGGTGGCGCAGATCCACGCCTCGGGGTCCGGATCGGAGGCGTTGGGCGGGGCGGACCACGACCCAGCCTGGACCTCTGCGACGGAGGCTGACTCGGCGCGCCGTGCCGCTGCCGGATCGTCCAGCGCCAGGTTGGCCAGGGCATCGGCCGCGCGGTTCGAGGCCCGCCCTTCGTGGCGCGCGCTCCAGCGGCTGAAGCCCTTGAGGACCGTCTGCGACTGACGATGCAGTGTGATGAGTGCCGGCTGTTTGACCCGCCACCGACCGGCCAGTTGCTCCACCACCAGCTTGGAGTCGAGCACCAGTTCGACTTCCGTGGCTCCCAGCTCAGCCGCGCGTTCCAATCCGAGAAGCACTGCTGTCCACTCGGCGTAGTTGTTGGTGCGGACGCCCAGAGGCCGCGCGATGACCGCCACGGGCGTTGCGTCCGGGTCGTTGGCTCCCGGCCGGTCGGCGTCGATGATGACCGCACCGGCGGAGGCAGGTCCGGGGTTGCCCCGGGCAGCGCCGTCGGCCCGGATGAGTACCCGACGCAGGCCCCCGGCGTCGCCCGATGCCGGGCTCAGATGCGACGGTCCACGATGGCGCCGGAGACCTCCAGGATGGCGCGCGTGATGTCGATGCCGCGCGGACAGGCCTCCGTGCAGTTGAAGATCGTGCGGCAGCGCCACACGCCGTCCTTGTCGGCCAGGATCTCCAGGCGCTCGTCGGAGCCCTCGTCGCGTGAATCGAAGATGAAGCGGTGCGCGTTGACGATGGCGGCCGGCCCGACGTAGGAATCCTTGGCCCAGAAAGAGGGGCAAGAGCTGGTGCACGCGGCGCACATGATGCACTTGGTCGTGTCGTCGTAGCGGGCACGATCCTCTGGCGACTGGAGGCGTTCCCGCGCGGGCATCTGACGCTCGTCGATCTGGTAGGGCTGTACGGAGCGGTACTTGGCGAAGAAGTCCTCCATGTCGACCACCAGGTCCTTGATCACGGCGAAACCCGGCAGCGGTGCCACGGAGATCTTCTTGCCGAGCTGGTCGATGCGGATCTTGCAGGCCAGCCGGTTGCGTCCGTTGACGAGCATGGCGTCCGAACCGCACACGCCGTGCGCGCAGGAGCGCCGGAAGGTGAGCGTCCCGTCCTGCTCCCACTTGACCGTGTGGAGGAGATCGAGCACCCGGTCCATGGGTCCGGCTTCGACCTTGTAGGACTCCCAGTGCGGCTTGTTGTCCCGCTCGGGGTCGTAACGAAGGATGCGCAGTTCGACCTGCATGTCGCTCCAGGCTCTAGTAGGTGCGGGGCTTGGGCTCGAAGCGCGTGATGGTCACGGGCTTGTAGCGGATCTCCGGGTCACCGTCGGTCTTGTAGACCAGCGAGTGCTTCAGCCAGTCCGTGTCGTTGCGTTCGGGATGGTCCTCACGATAGTGGCCGCCGCGACTTTCGGTACGGGCGCGGGCAGCGGCCACCGTGGCCTCAGCGCAGTCGAGCAGGTAGCCCGCCTCGAGCGCCTCGAGCAGGTCCGTGTTGAAAACGCGACCGCGATCGTCGATGGAGGCGTTGCGGTAGCGCCGGCGCAGGCCACGGATCTCCCCGGTCAGCCGGTCCAGGCCTTCTTCGGTGCGGAAGACGCCGCAG
The DNA here is from genome assembly GCA_030858685.1 of Chloroflexota bacterium. Taxonomy (GTDB): domain Bacteria; phylum Chloroflexota; class Limnocylindria; order Limnocylindrales; family CSP1-4; genus Palsa-1032. Next base: position 1,690 of record JALZLU010000487.1, read on the forward strand.
CGTTCCATCATCGCGTCGGCCAATTCAGCCCGGATGTGCGCCACGTTCTCGCCATGGGCGCGCGTGCGCAGCGTCTCGATCTCTTCGCGCACCGGATCGGAGGCATCGATGGCCACGTCGGGCAGGCCGCCGCCGGCCACGTCCTGCGCCATCGACCGGCCGGCGCGACGGCCGAAGACCAGGATGTCGATGAGCGAGTTGGTACCCAGGCGATTGGCGCCATGCACGCTGACACAGGCGCACTCGCCGGCGGCGTAGAGCCCGGGCAGCACGGTGTTGCGCTCGTCGACCACGACGCGCGCCTCGATGTCCGTGGGCACGCCGCCCATGGCGTAGTGCGCCGTGGGGGTGATCGGCACGGGCTGGGTGATGGGCTCGATGCCCTGGTAGACGCGGGCGAACTCCGTGATGTCGGGCAGCTTGGAGTCGATGACCTCCTTGCCCAGGTGAGTCAGGTCGAGGTGCACGAAGTCCTGGCCGTCCACGCCGCGGCCCTCGCGGATCTCCATGTAGATGGCGCGGCTGACCATGTCGCGTGGAGCCAGCTCCATGAGGGTCGGTGCGTAGCGCTCCATGAAGCGCTCGCCGTTCCCGTTGCGGAGGTAGCCGCCCTCCCCTCGCGCGGCCTCGGAGAGCAGGATGCCGATGCCCACGATGCCGGTCGGGTGGAACTGGTAGAACTCCATGTCTTCCAGCGGCACGCCGCGCCTGTAGGCCAGCGACACGCCGTCGCCCGTCAACGCGTGCGCGTTGGAGGTGATGCGGAATATGCGACCGAAGCCGCCGGTGGCCAGCAGCACCGCGGCCGAGCGGAAGACGTGTAGCTCGCCGTCAGCGATGCGGTAGGCCACCACGCCGCGGGTCTGGCCGCCGTCGATGAGCAGGTCCACCACGTGGTACTCATCGAAGAAGCGCACCCCGTGCTTGATGCACTGCTGGTACAGCGTCTGAAGGATCATGTGGCCCGTGCGATCGGCCGCGAAGCACGCGCGCCGGACGGCCGCCTCACCGTAGTTGCGCGTATGACCGCCGAAGCGCCGCTGGTCGATCTTGCCATCCGGCGTGCGGTTGAAGGGCAGCCCCAGGTGCTCCAGCTCGATGACCGTGTCGATGGCCTCGCGGGCAAGGACCTCCGCGGCGTCCTGGTCGACGAGGTAGTCGCCACCCTTGACGGTGTCGAACATGTGCCACTCCCAGTGGTCTTCCTCGTGGTTGCC
>JALZLU010000025.1 GCA_030858685.1 Chloroflexota bacterium
GCAGCCACTGGCCGGCGGGACTCCAGGCCGGGATGGAACCGGCAGGGGAGATGTGGTCGGTCGTCACCGAATCGCCCAGGAGTGCCAGGACGCGCGCACCGCGGATGTCGCGGACCGGCGCAGGCTCTGCCGTGAGGCCCTGGAAGAAGGGCGGGCGCGCGACATAGGTCGAGCCTCCGTCCCAGGCGTACCGGTCGCCTTCCGGGACCGGCAGGGCTCGCCAGCGCTCGTCGCCCTCGAAGACGCTGGCGTAGGTCCGGCGGAAGAGCTCCGGCGAGACGGCCGCGCCGATGGTTGACTTGATCTCCTCGGCGCCGGGCCAGAGCTCCGAGAGGTAGACCGGCTGTCCGTCGCGGCCCTGGCCCAGCGGTTCCGTGGACAGATCGATGTCCACCCGACCGGCCAGCGCGTAGGCCACCACCAGGGGGGGAGAGGCGAGATAGCTGGCACGCGCCAGGGGATGGATCCGGCCCTCGAAGTTGCGGTTGCCCGAGAGCACGGCCGCAACCACCAGTTCGTGCTCCTCGACGGCTGCGGCCACCGGTTCGTCGAGGGGACCGCTGTTGCCGATGCACGTGGTGCAGCCGTAGCCCACCAGGCCGAAGCCGAGCGCCTCGAGCGGCTCCATCAGGCCCGCCGCGCCCAGGTACTCGGTGACCACACGTGACCCCGGCGCGAGACTGGTCTTGACCGCCGGATGCACTGACAACCCGCGTTCCAGCGCATTGCGGGCGAGGAGCCCGGCTCCGACCATGACCGTCGGGTTGGAGGTGTTGGTGCAGGAGGTGATGGCGGCGATGACCACCGAGCCCGTGCGCAGCTTGTGACTCGTGCCCTCGTGCTGGATCTCCACGGCACGGTAGTGATCGTGGGCGTGCGCGGCCGCCGGTGCCGTGCTCTCCGCCGCGTGCACTGCATCCGCGGCGGCCTCCGAGGCGACCTCATCAGCACTTTGCGCGAAGGCCGGCGCGTCGCTGGCGGGGAACGACTCCTCGGAGGCCGTGTCCACGACCGACTCGCTGGCTTCCTCGTTGGCCTCGCCCGCATCAGCCGCCGCTGCCGGTCCGTCGCCGTGCTCGTGCAGACCGGCCGGGAAGGCGCTCCGGAAGCCCTTCTTCATGTCCGACAGCAGGACGCGGTCCTGCGGTCGGCGGGGACCAGCCAGGCTGGGCTGCACGCCCGACAGGTCGAGTTCCAGTGAGATGTCGAACTCGGGGGCGGCACCTGGTTCGCGCCACAGTCCCTGCTCCTTGGTGTACGCCTCGACCAGGGTCACCAGGTCCTCGTCGCGACCGGTCAGTCGAAGGTAGGCCAGCGTTTCGTCATCGACCGGGAAGAGCGTGGCGGTGGCCCCGAACTCGGGCGACATGTTGGCGATGGTGGCGCGGTCGGCCACCGTCAGATCAGACAGCCCATCGCCGGCGAACTCCACGAAGGAGCCCACCACGCCCTGCTTGCGCAGCATCTCGGTGACGACCAGCACGAGGTCCGTGGCGGTGCTGCCCAGCGGCAGCGAACCGACGAGACGGATGCCCACCACGTGGGGCAGCGGCTGGTAGAGGGGCTGGCCCAGCAGGACGGCCTCCGCCTCGATGCCTCCCACGCCGTAGCCCAGCACACCCAGGCCGTTGATCATGGTGGTGTGCGAGTCGGTGCCCACCAGGGTGTCGGGGAAGGCCACCTCGCCATCCCCATCGTCACGGACCTGCACGACACGGGCCAGGAACTCGAGGTTGACCTGGTGCACGATGCCGGTCCCGGGCGGCACCACGCGCAGGTCCGAGAACGCCCTCTGTGCCCAGCGCAGGAGCTGGTAGCGCTCGCCATTGCGCTCGTACTCGCGGTCGACGTTGAAGGCGAAGGCGTCCATCGTTCGGAAGCGATCGACCTGCACGGAGTGGTCGATGACCAGGTCGGCGGGCACCAGTGGATTGATCCGCGCAGGGTCGCCGCCCAGCTCCGCCATGGCATCCCGCATGGCCGCCAGATCGACCACCGCGGGCACGCCCGTGAAGTCCTGGAGCAGCACGCGGGCAGGCATGAAGGGCACTTCTGCGTCGCTCGTGCCGCCGGGCCGCCAGGCGGCCAGCGTCTTGAGGTCCTGCTCTGTGATCGCCCCGCGCCCAGCGTGACGGAGCACGTTCTCCAGCAGCAACTTCACGGTCATGGGCAGCCGCGCCAGGTCCGGCACGCCGGCGCGGTCGAGGCGGAAGATGGTCAGGTCACGCTGGGTCGAGCGCAGCCTCGATCGGGCGCCGAACGGATCGGCCTGGTCAGTGCTTGGGGTCGAGCGGTGCATCGAGGTCGGGCCTCCTTCTCCGCCAGGGGCGGGAATGGACGGCGCCTGACGGGTGTGCCCGCCTCGGGTCGCGTCGGTATGGGTGGGGCTCGAGTATACGCCTATGCGCCCGCGGTCCAGGGTCCGGGTCCGGGTCCTGCAAGGTCGATGGTGTGCGACGATGCGGGAGCCGTGCATGACACCGAAAGCGCCCCCGGCTCCGGGCACGGGCCGCATGGGCACCAGCATCCGCACCCGCCCACCGATCCCAGCGGGCACCCGCGCATCGGCATCGTGGGGGCCGGGCGGGTCGGCCTGGCGCTGGGTATCGCCTTCAGCCGTGCTGGTTGGCCGGTCGGTGCCGTCGCCTCGCGCGATGCCGGCCGGCGCGAACGTTTCCAGCAGCTGGTACCTGGCGCCCATGCGCACGACGCTGCGCCCGCACTCCTGGACACGGTCGAGCTGCTCTTCCTGTGCGTCCCCGACGATGCTATCGCGCGAGTGGCCGGCGACCTGCGGCTGTACGGCGGTCAGGCCATCGTCCACACCAGCGGCGCGCTGCCGGCCAGCGTCCTGGAGCCGGCCCGTGCGGCGGGCACGAGCGCGGCCAGCTTCCACCCGCTGGTCGCCTTCGCCGATCCGGAACGGGCGGTGGCCGACCTGCGCGGCGCGACCGTGGCTCTGGAGGGTGACTCTGCCCTCGTCACGCTGCTGGGCGACCTGGCCGAGGCCATCGGGGCGCAGCCGGTCCAGTTGCCGCCGGGCGGCAAGGCGGGCTATCACGCGGCGGCGGTGCTGGCTGCAGGCGGCTTCATCGGCCTGCTCGATGCCATCGCCGAGGTTGCGCGCGGGGCGGGACTGGACGAGCCGGCGGCACTGGCGGTCTATGGACCGCTCATCAGGCAATCGCTGGCCAACGCGGAGAGTCTGGGCATCGCTGCCGCACTGACGGGTCCGCTGGCCGGCGGCGACCGGGGGACGGTGCTGAGTCACCTCGAGGCCATGCGGCGCCTGGCGCCGGGCGCCGTCGAACTTTACGTTGCCGTGGCGCACCGCGAGATCACCCTGGCGGAGCAGCGTGGAGACCTCGCCCGCGAACGAGCCAGTGGACTGCGCCAGATCCTCGCCGAGCGCTGACCGGTCCCTTGCAAAGGCCCACCGAGTCGCTACCATGCGAGGCATGCAGAACAGCGTGGCCGCGATCCGTGCCGGACGGTCGCGAGCCCGGTACGTGCTACAGCCGGCACACCGCCGCGAGCGTCGGTTGGGGCTCCACCGCCTGTTCCGCACCCCGGCCCTCGGCTCCGAGCAGGTCCTCGCCCGACGTCATCCGTATGAGGCTCTGCGACACGCCTGTCGCAGCGCAGCGTCGGTAGAGGCGGCTGGTCTTGTCGGTGCTCCTGTCACTGCACTGCGCCGGGAGCCGCGCATGACCTGGGCGCCACACACCGGCCTGCGCGCCCGCGGCGCGGCGCCGTGGCGAGGCTGAAGGCAGCTTCCCGGACACGGTTACCGATCGCGGAGGCGACTTCCGCCGGCGGCATCGTCATCCGCACGGAGCCCGATGGAGCGGAGATCTGCCTGGGCAAGCGCCGCCGAGAGCGAGATGGCGTGAGCTGGACGCTGCCCAAGGGCACCCCTCACGCGGGCGAGACGACCGAGCAGACCGCACTGCGCGAAGTCGCCGAGGAGACCGGCCTAGACGTTCGCATCGTTGAGCCGGTGGGCGCCATCGAGTACTGGTTCGTGCAGCGCGGCTCGCGCATCCACAAGACGGTGCACTACTTCCTGATGGAGGCGACCGGCGGTGCTCTGTCGGCACACGATCACGAGTTCGACGAGGTTCGCTGGGTGCCGCTCCGTGAAGCCGAAGCGCTGATGACCTTCGAGACGGAGCGCGCCATCGTGGAGCGGGCTCTGCCGCTGGCTGGACTCGCCACGATGATGGACAGGGATCCATGACCGACGGGGCCGAGGCGCTGCGACAGACGCCACTGCGGGACCGCCACCAGGCCCTGGGGGCTCGGCTGGTCGGCTTCGGCGGCTGGGAGATGCCGCTCCAGTACGCGGGCATCATCGATGAGCATCATGCCGTGCGCCGTGCGGCGGGCCTCTTCGATCTCTCGCACATGGGCGAGGTCTGGGTCACTGGCAGCGGCGCAGGGGAGGGCCTCGCAGCGGCCCTTGTCACCGACCCGCCGCGACTTGCCGTGGGCCGTGCGCACTACTCCATGATCGTCGCGCCGGACGGCGGCATCATCGATGACCTCATCGTCTATCGCCTCGCCCACGACCGATTCCTGGTGGTCCCCAACGCCTCGAACGCGGATCGCGTGGCAGCCGAGATGGAGCCCCGCCTGGCAGGGTTCGAGGCGACCATGGAGGACGCCTCCGCGCACACCGCGCTCATCGCCATCCAGGGTCCACTGGCGCGCGGGATCCTGGCGCCGCTCACCGACGTCGACCTCGGAGCACTCAAGTACTACGCCATCGCGGAGGGCCAGGCGGCGGGGGTCGCGGCGCTGGTGGCACGCACCGGCTACACCGGCGAGGACGGCTTCGAGCTGTTCCTTGCACCGGCGGCGGCGCCCGCCGTCTGGGACAGGATGATGGCGGCCGGCGCCTCGAGCGGCCTCGTGCCGGCCGGCCTGGGGGCCCGCGACACGCTCCGCCTCGAGGCGGGCATGCCGCTCTACGGCAGCGAGTTGGGTCCGGACGCGACGCCCATGGAGGCCGGCCTGGACCGCCTGGTCAAGTTCGACAAGGTCGGCGACTTCATCGGTCGCGCGGCGCTGGAGGCAGCTCGAGACGCGGGACCGCGCAAGCAGCTGGTGGGCCTGAGCCTTCGCGGCCGTGGCATCGCCCGGCACGGCTACCCGGTCTACCTGCCCGGACAGGAGGCGCCGGTCGGCGAGGTCACCAGCGGAACGCTCTCGCCGACGCTCGGCGAGGCCATCGCCATGGCATACGTCCCGGTGTCTTCGGCCCCGCCGGGTACCATGCTGGAGGTCGGCGTTCGCGCCAGTCGCGTGCCCGCCGAAGTCGTGCCACTGCCGTTCTACAAGCGCCCTGCCTGAACGTCGGGTCGAAGGGCCCCATCGCCCGTCCAGGCGGCCAGACTCGGACCCGTCGAGCCGCACCGGGGAGGAGGAGCACCGCACGTGAACGTGCCAGAGGATCTGCGCTACACATCGGACCACGAGTGGTTGCGGCTGGAGTCGGACGAGGGCACCGTGGGCATCACGGCTTATGCCGCCGATGAGCTGGGTGACATCGTCTTCGTGGAATTGCCTGCGCCCGGCTCCCGACTGGAAGCCGGCACCACCTTCGGTGCCATCGAGTCGGTCAAGACCGCCAGCGACCTGTTCGCGCCGGTCAGTGGCGAGATCCTGGCCGTGAACGAGCAGCTCAACGGCTCACCGGA